>JBCNOJ010000032.1:0-18851 GCA_039593925.1 Acidovorax sp. | reverse complement strand
GATTTCGTGCAGGCGATGGAACGCTTCGTGAATCAGGCGCACGACTGGTCCGCCTTCCTCGGCACCCCGCCATCGGCAACACCGCCGGTGCCCATGCCCGCCGAACGGCAGGGCGGCATGGCCTTCTTCAGCCAGCGCGCCTGACGGCAAAAAAACCTGGTGCCTGTGTGCGGCTGCCACGCGTGAGTTCAGGCGTGGCAGCGGGAAGCCGCGCGATCAGGCGGCCTTCTGGATCACGCCCTTCATCGCTTCCGACACTTCTTTCACGATGGTGCTTTGGATCTGCGTGAACATCGTCCACTGCTGCACCTGTTGCTGCAGGCCCAGCAGATCGCCGGTGCTGGGGCTGTCCCCCAGGTTGTTGATGGTGTTCTGAAGGTCAGCCTCGCGGCGCGAGGTGACTTGCGAGATGGAGCTGTTGATGGAATTGAAGGTGATACCGCCGGTCGTCAGCATGGAGAACTCCTGGGTCAGAAAAAGAAGAAAAGAGAAAACACGGTGAAAGACATCGCGGTACGGTCCTGCACTCTTCAGGTCACCCGCAAGGCCATTGTCACCACTTCACGCGCCGCCTGGCAAGCGTCCAACACCGCAGCCAGCGTGGGATAGTCCGCGGGCGGAACGCCCTCCGCTAACGCCGCACGCAATCGCTGCTCCAGCGCAGCAATGCGCTCCAGCGCTTCTTTTTGGGCTTCGGGAGCCCCCGGCCCCTGAAGGCGGGCCTCCAGATCGCTGAGTGGCGCATCAAGGGGCGCGGATGGGGCGTCGGGCAAAAGCAGCTTCATCATCGTCACCGCAACACCACCAGAGGGCGTGGACCGTCGAACACCAACCGGTCCGGCTCCACCGCCACCAGGCGCCAGCCGGCGCGCCGCCCGCCGGGCTGCAGCTTGGAGCCGTCACCGAGCACCACGTAAGGCACGGCGCCGCCCACCACACTGAGGATGCGAAACGGCAGCGGCGCGGCGCTGGCGTGGACGGGCGGGCGAGGGGCCTCGGCCACCGCCACAGCGCGGCTTATCTCGCGCGCCCGCAGCACGAAAGGGATGCCGGACAGCGGCGTGGACGGGCGCGCGAGCAGGTTTTCCAGCCGCGCGCGCTCCTGGCTGCCGATGTCCAGCGCTATCACCATCTGTTCGCCGTCCCAGCGCGCCTCAGAACCCGCGAAGCCCGCCGCACGCAGCCACTCCTGCACGGCACCGCCCTGGTCCGATGCGACGCGAAGGCCATCCACGATCTCAATGCCCGGCGGCACGCGCGCGCGCAGCGAGGCCAGCACCCTGTCGCGCTCAGCCTGCGCCGTGACCAGCCCCACGGCCCGCACACGCCCTTCTCCCAGCAGCTCGAAGCGCAAGCTTGGTGCGTCCGCGCCTCCAGCGTCGACAAGATCGTCCACCAAGTCAGACGCCGTACGTACCCCTAGCGCCGGCGCGGGCCGTATGTCCGTAAGCCCTTCGGCCAGTCGATCGAGCTGTGCGATGTCGGCCACCCACCCGCTCACGCGCGCACCGCCGCTGGGCAAGGCCTCCACGCGCAGGCGCAGCGCAGGGTCCACGCGGGCGATGGCCAGTTGGATATCGCGCAGCAGGCGCTGCTGGCGCGCGGGGTCCACTTCGGCAGAGGAAGCGCCGGCCGGGCCTGTGTCCGCCGCCACCCGGTTGGCACCCCGCCCCTGGAGCAGCGACCAGAACACCGACAGCAGCAGCGCCGCCAAAGCCGCGCCGATGATCCACGCTGGCTGCCAGCGCCGGGTCGCCACAGCAGCGGGCTCGGATGGCGCCCGGCCATCGCGCGCAACGGCATCCTCCACAGCCGCCCGTTCTGCTACCAGCATTCCGGATTGTTCTTGCTGCAGGACGTCTTGTTGCAGCGTGGCCTCCGCAACTGGCAAGGGCTGTAACACGGCGCCCGGCAAATCCGCCTCCGGACCGGGTGCAGCGCCCGCAGGCTCCAACCGGGACGGCACCTGCTGCCAGGGCGCATCGGCTGGACTCACAGTCAGGGCCACCTGCCCCAGGTAGGCGACCACACCCCAGGCCTGCTCTGCCACCCAGGACGGCAAGGACTGCGCGGAAACGCCATCGGCCGGGTCGGCGCCTGGCGGATCGGAGCGCACCCACCAGCGCCCGGTGGCGAGCTGGACCCACGCACCTGCCTCGGCAGGCAGCCCCAGGTCGGTCAGGATGAGATCGCAGCCATCGTCAGGGCCCAGGCGCTCGCCGCCCGCCAGAGGCACCCGGGCGCCGGCGTGGCAGCCCGTGAGAACGCGCAGCTCGGCGGTCGCGCTCATCGCCTTCCTCCCGCGTTGCTGCGCCAAGAAATCCGAGCACCGCGGCAGGGCGGCCCATACAATGCGCCGGTCACCGTTTCCTCCGCCACTCTCCACCCCATCACAGAAGGTTTTTGCCCATGAATCTCGAACAGGAGCGCCGCAACGACATACTCATCCTGCGCCCCCGCGGCCGCCTGGACAGCAGCAGCTCGCCGGAGCTGGAGCGCGTGGTGACCGAGCAGCTCGACTCGGGCATCCAACGGCTGGTGTTTGACCTTTCGGGCCTGGACTACATCAGCTCGGCCGGCCTGCGCGTCGTGCTGCTGGCGGGCAAGAAGCTGCGGGTCAGCAAGGGCAAGCTTGTGCTGGTGGGCCTGCGCGACATGGTGCGCGAGGTGTTCGACATGAGCGGCTTCCTGAGCCTGTTCGCCGTGACCGCGACGCTGGACGAGGGGCTGGCAAAAGTTTGAGCCCAATCGACCTCTAGCGCATATCCAGCAAGCGCTAGCAGCTCTTTTTCTAATAGCAAACGCAGGCATGGAGGGCATCACAGATCGATTCTCGCCAGGGGCTGGATGTTGATTTCCTGCGTCAGCTCCTGGTAGGACAGCACCGGCAGGTCGTACAGGTCCTGCTCGATCATCTTGCGCAGGTAGCGCCGGATGTCCATCGAGGTCAGCAGCACGGGGCGCTGCGCATTGCCGCCGATGTCGCCCACCGTTTTCTTGATGTTTTCCACCAGGCGCTTGCTCACGGCTGGGTCCAGCGCCAGATAGCTGCCCGCCGAGGTCTGGCGGATGGCGCCGCGCACCGTGTCCTCGATGCTGGGGGCCAGCAGGTAGGCCGGCAGAATGTTTTGCCCGCTTGAATACTTGTAGCTGATGTGGCGCTTGAGCGTGGAGCGCACATACTCGGTGAGCAGCACCGAGTCCTTCTCCTTCTGGCCCCATTCGATCAGCGACTCCAGGATGGCGCGCAGGTTGCGCACCGAAATGTCCTCGGACACCAGCCGCTGCAAAATTTCCGCGATCTTCTGGATGGGCAGCACGCGCGTGGATTCCTTGACGAGGTCCGGGAAGCGCCCTTCCATCGCGCTCAACAGGAAACGCGTCTCCTGAATGCCGACGAAGTCGGCCGAATACTTTTTCAGCACAAAGGCCAGGTGGTAGGTCAACACCTGGCTCGGGTCCATGAACGGGATGCCCGCGCGCGACAGTGGCTCGCGCAGCGCACCATCCACCCACAGCGTGGGGATGTGCGGCAGGAACTTGCGGTCTTCCTCGTAGGCGATCTGCAAGGCGCTCAGGTTGGCCGTGCTCTCGCGCACCAGCAGATAGCCGGGCCGCAGGCGACCTTGCGACACGGGCACCTCGGACAGCAGGATGTTGTAGCTCTCGGGCGGTAGCCCTTCGTTGAAGCGCAGCTGGATGCCCGGGAAGGGCACACCCAGATCGAAGTAAAGCGCGCGGCGGATCTTGAGCAGTTCCTCGTTGAGCACATCGGCGTCGAACGCCTGCTGCAGCCCTGCCGCCACATCCATCAGCAGCGGCACGGTGGGCGCAAACTCCTCGCTGCCATCGACGGCTTTCTTCTTGGGCTTTTCACCGGCGGGCTGCATGGCGGGCACCTCGGTCACTTCGCCCGTCTTTTCATCCACCACGCGGCGCGTGCCGCGCAAGATGGTGAGCCCGATGGTGCCGATCACCACAGCCAGCACCAGGAACACCGGCAGCGGCATGCCGGGGATGAGCCCCATGCCCAAGGCCACGGCCGCAGCAATCAACAGCGCGCGCGGCTGGGCCATCACCTGCTGGCCGATGTCCTTGCCCACATTGGAGGGTCCGCCGTCGCCCGTCTGCACGCGGGTGACAATCATGCCCGCGCAAATGGCGATGAACAGGGCCGGAATCTGCGCGATGAGGCCGTCGCCGATGGTCAGCACCGAATAGGTTTTCATCGCGTCGGCGGCGGTCATGCCGCGCTGCATGGTGCCGATCACCACGCCGCCGAGCAGGTTCACCGCCACGATGATGAGCCCGGCGATCGCGTCGCCCTTCACGAACTTCATCGCACCATCCATGGCGCCGTAGAGCTGGCTTTCCTTCTCGACAATGCCGCGGCGGCGCTTGGCTTCTTCCATGTCGATGGTGCCTGCGCGCATGTCGCCGTCGATCGACATCTGCTTGCCGGGCATGGCGTCCAGCGAGAACCGCGCGGCCACCTCGGCCACGCGCTCGGCGCCCTTGGTGATCACCACAAACTGCACGATGGTCAGGATGAGGAACACCACCAGGCCCACCACCAGATTGCCGCCCACCACAAAATTGCCGAAGGTGTCGATGATGTGGCCCGCATCGCCCTGCAGCAGGATCAGCCGCGTGGTGGCGATCGAGATCCCCAGCCGGAACAGCGTGGTGACCAGCAGCACTGACGGAAACGACGAGAACGCCAGCGGCGATGGCAGGTACATGGCCACCATGAGCAGGATGGCGGAGATGGTCATGTTGATACCGATGAGCGCGTCGACCAGCCAGGTCGGCAGCGGCAGGATCATCATGAAGATCACCGCCACCAGGAAGAACGCCAGAACCAGGTCGTTGCGGCTGGTGATGATCTGGACGAGGCGCTGCAGGCGCGAGCCCAACGGAAGGGTGGCGGACTGGGACATGGGCGGTTGCAATCAGCGCCGCTCGGGCGCAGTCTCCGGAGATGGCTCGGCAGTGGGGTTGCGCAGGGCGACGAAGGCCCGCATGGCGCTGGCCGCCTCGTCGCGGCGGTCCAGGGCTTGCAAGGCCTGTGCCCGCACCAGGTGGAAAGGAGCGTCCATGGCGCCGAGCAGCGCCAATTGCTCCAGGGTGTTCAAGGCCCGCTGGGGCTTGGCGGAGCGCACCTGGGCCAGCGCCAACGCCAGAAGCGCCCGGGGGTCATCTGGCGCGAGGACGTTGCGCGCGGCCAGCAGCACGGCGGCCTTGTCGGGCAACCTGTTCTGCAGGTACACATAGGCCAGCAGGTCCATCAGTTCGATGCTCTCTGCCGGGGGTGCAGAGGACGGCTCCGTACCCGCCGCGGCCGCGTCAGATGCCATGCGCCGTCAGCCTTGGTAGAGCGCGCTGCGGTACATCTGCACCAGGTCCCGCAGGCCCACTTCTTCGCTGAGCAGGCGGGTGGCGCGGTTCAGGATGCGCAGTTCGTCGTCGCCGTCAGCAGGCTGCCGCTGGGCCGCCACGTCGCGCAGCTGCTGCAGGGCGCTGTCCAGCCGCTCGCGGAAGCGGGCGGGCACCAGCAGGTCCCGGTTGGCGATTTGCGGGCGCGTGGAAGAGTCCAGGAAGTCCTCGATGGAAGGGCGGTCCAGCAGCGCCGCCAGCTGGGCGCGCGCGCCCACGTCAGGGGGGGCGGACTCGCCGCGCTCGGGCAGGGTGGGTTGCGCGTCTTGCTGGGCATAGGTGATGCTGTCGATGCCCCGGTCAAACACCAGGCCGCTGATTCTCATGTCCGTCATACAGCACGCTCCCAGAAGGTTCGCAGGGGTGCGGGTGCAGCCTTGCGTGTTTCAGTAACCGCAGGGGCCGGGAAGTTCCATCCGCCGCGCCAGGAGTGTACGTGCCGGCAAACGCACTGAAATGCTCTCATATCAATAGCTGCCAGCGCTTTACCAGCAAGCGCCAAAGGTCAATTTGGCCATATTTTCCCTGCCAGCAATCAGCCCAGGTTGGCCAGCCATTGGCGCAGGAAGTCCGAGGCTTCCCGGATGCGGCGCGCACTGGCCTCTTCGGCCGCGAAGCGGGTGGCCAGCACCAGCCAGTCGCCCGACGAGATGCTGCGCAGCCCCACCTGCACGGGCTGTGCAGCGTCGCGCGCATCGCCCGCCTGTTTCATGGCGCGCAGGAGCAAGGCAGCAATGTCGTACCGCACGGGTTCGGCCCAATGCACCACCACGGCCTCGCCCTCTTGCGTTACGCCCAGCAGGGCGCCCGATTCGAACCGCAACTGCACGCTGCCGTCGGGCCCCGGCTCCAGCTCGGGCAGGCCAATGTCATGGCCGAAGTCGGCCAGGGCCTGTTGCAAATGCGCCGTCATTAGTAGTCCTCCCTGTCGATGGCAGCGTCCAGCGCATCCTGCACCGCCTGAAAAATGGTTTGCCGCTGGTCGGTGTCCACGAACACTTTCACCGGCAGGTCGCGCATCAGCAGCTTGATGCCGGTGAGGAAGTGGATCTGCGCTTCCACGCCGGTCGCACCGAATTTCTCGGCCAGGGCCGTGAAGCGGCTGCCCGCAACCCACTTTTCGGCGCTGATGCCCACCAGGTCCTGCATCAGGGCGACCGGGGTGCCGCTCAGCGCGCCGTGCTGCGCGCCGATGTTGGCATGCAGCTCGCGGCTGGCGTCCAGCACCGTGGCCGCCACACCCAGGTGGTACAGGTCCTGCACCAGGTTCTGCAGCCGCGTGGGGTCGCCCGAGGGCCGTGCGGCCGCCAGGTCCTGCCCCAGCGCCTGCGTGAGGCGGGCGAGCCCGGCGGCGAAGTCACTGTCTCCGAAGCGCTCCAGCGCCAACTTCAGCGTGCCAGCCAGCGACGGATTGCCCAGCACCACGTCGCGGTAGGTGGCCTGAAACTGCGCTACGTCTGCGGAGCCCCGTGCGCCCTCCCCGGCTGCGCCGATGGTGTTGGCGTCAGCCCGAATGCGCGGGCCGTGCTCCATCTCCAGGTCGTCCAGGGCTTCGCGCAAGGCGTCCAGCACCTCGGCGGAAGCGCCCTCGCGCTCTCCTTGGTGCAGCGCGTATTGCAGGGCCATGAACTGCTCGGTGGGCCCCGGGAACGCCTGCTTGGCCTGCGCGGCCGGGTCGCCCTGGCTGGACTGCATGCGCTTGGCGAGCTGAACCAGTTCCTCCGGGTCTTCAAAGGCCTGGGCGGCCTCCATGTAGGCCATGATGGCCTCGGGGCTCATCAGCTCCAGCGGCCGGGTCGCTTCTTTCTTGCGCTCTGAGGTGTGCTTGGTTTCGGCCTTTTCCGAGTGGTGCAGGCTGATTTCCTCGGCTGCGTCGCTCAGCACCGAGTTGGCGTCATCCACCTGCACCTGCTGGCCACCCATCTGGCCCACGCCAGCTTGCCCGGCACCGCCCTGGTGCAGGGCCGTGTCGAAGGAGGGGGTGGCGGGGTTGAAAGCGTCAATTCGGGACATGGTGCTCGTGGGTAACGTCGGAGGCCCGGGGGTTCCCTTTTACGGCGCCCTCCGTCTCGTGGGGCCGCCGCAGGCGCCAGCCATTGTCGGGCATGGAACCTGCGGCGCCGGGCAGTTACACAGGTGAAAGCCCATTTACCGAGGAACATTCATGGACAAGAAGGCACTGGCGCAGCAACTGCTCGACTGCTTCGGCAAGACGCTGACCGTGGGGGCGCTGGCGTTGGACGAGCGCACCAACAGCTGCGTGCTGATCTTCGACGAGCAACTCGTCATCAACATCGAATTCGACGAACCAACGCAGCGGCTGGTACTTTCGTCCTACCTGCACGAGTTGCCGGCCACTGGCGCCGAGCCGCTGCTGCGCGAACTCCTGGCCGCCAACCTGTATTGGCACCGCACCGGCGGCGCCACGCTGTGCCTTGAAGAGGGCACGGGCGGCGTGATCCTGACCTATGCGCACAGCGTGTCCGACCTGGACACGGCCGGGTTTGAGGTGGTGATGCAGAACTTTGCTGCCCAGGCCGAGCGCTGGACGCGCCGTCTGGCGCAGGCAGCACAAGAAGCTCCACAGGCACCGGCCGGTCAGGTCGACCGCCCAGGCACGCCGATCCTGTTCGGCTAGAAAAAGGACGCGCCCCATGACCATTGGCGAATTCAACAGCATTGCTCGCCAGGCCGGCGCCTCCAGCCTGGTGGTGGGCCAGCAAGGCGACCAGCACGTCGCCTTGCGCGAGCCCCTCAACCCGCCCGGCGCCTGGACGAAGTTCAAGGCGGCCCTGAGCAGCGTACCCCTGCTGGGGCAGTTGGGCAGCTTGCGCCAGGCCCGGCAAGAGGTAGACAGCTACCCCGTCAAGCTGGCGCAGTACGAGGTCAGCAACCGCCAGATCCTGGCGGGGTTCGTGAAGGACCTGCGCGAAAGCTATGGCGAGCATGTGGCGAACATGGCCATGCGCAGCGTGGACGTCGCCGACGGCGCGCCGCTGAGCCAGCGCATGGTCAAGACCGCGATCGACAGCGCCGAGCAGGCGCAAAAGCAGCAGCGGGCCATGAACAACATTCAGGTCACCCGATTCCTGGAGAGCCCGCTGCAGGGCGGCGCGCGGCTGCGCGGTGAGGTGGACATGGCCGACGTGTTCCTGGCGCGCAACATGCCGCTGCACGGCCAGCCCTCGTGGCAGCAGGCTCTGGGCACCGAAGGCGCCAAGTTCGTCAGCCAGCTCACCGCAGGCCTGTGCAGCAGCCTGCCCGAGCATTCCCGCCAGCCGCTGACCAACGAACAGATCGCCTCTGCCGCACAGCAGGCGCTGGACACCTACCAGAGCCTGCTGGACACGCCGGACATGACGCCCACCCGGCTCGAAGGCATCCTGATGCGGGCCAACGAGAAGGCAGCCTCTGGCCACCCCGCCGTGCTCAGCCGGGCGCGGGAGCTGGTGATCACCGATCGGCTGGACGCGCAACTCAGCCGCTCCAACCCCGAATCCATGCTGAACCGCATCGCCCAGGAGGTGCAGGCCTCGCTGCGCGACGACATCGCCGCCCTGGGTCTGCCGCCACCGGGGCTGAACCTGGGGCCGGTGCTCAAGTCCATCGCCAACGGCATCAGCGAAACCGTTTCATTTGGCATCAACGAACTACCGCAGCAATTGGGCTGCGGCAAGGACACCCCCTCCATGGCCCGGGCGCTGAACAGCGCGCTGCCAGGCAAGATCGAGGCCGCGCTGCGCGAGCACGTGCAGGCGCTCACGATGAGCCAGCAATCCGCCACGCTCACCGACAGCCAGAAGGCCGAGCTGATGGCGATTGCGCAGACGCGGCGCATGGACCCCGTGCAGGTGCAGAAGTACGAAGCCATGGCCGGCGCCTTCTCCGAGGCCACGGCCGCCCTGAAGGCCTACGCCCAGGGCGGCGGGGACCCGCAGGCCGTGATGGCCCGGCTGGAGAGCGCGTTGGCCCGCTTCGAGACGGATGTCGGCGCGATGAAAGAACATGGCGCCACGATGTGGGAGCATGGCAGCCTGGACGGCGGCGACATGACCACCGTGCTCATGCAGCAGTTCGCTGATGTGGCCGCCCACGCGCTGAGCCCCGAAGACGCGCAGGCGCTGCTGCCCCTGATCACCGGCGCCGAGGTGGCCACGCTGGCGCAGGTGATGCAGGAGTCGTCGGACATGCGCACGGCAGGCCAGTTGCCCATCGTCCTCATGACACTGCTGCAGGGTGTGGCCCAGCGCGCTGGTCAGGCGCCGCAGGAGGCAGAAGCCTTGGTCAAGGCTGCGTTCACGGCGCCGCCCACGGGCCTGGACCTGGACCGCATGCGGCCCAGCCTGGCCATGGCCCTGCTGGCCGACCCCGAGAGGACAGACGCGCACGGCGTGGCGCGCCACTCGCCCAACGCCGGGCTGATCGCTCCGGACTTCGACTCCGGCGCCATCCTGGCCAGCAACCGCCAGGGCCTGCAGGACTACGTGAACAGCGACCCGGTGGATGGCGGCACCGGCCTGCCCAAAACAACCCTCAAGGACATGGGCCGTGCCACCTTCAGCCTCAACAACGAGCGCATCGGCGGCCGGGGTGAGCCCGGCGGCGAAGTGCAGGCGCGGTTCCAGGCCGCGTTCACCAGCGACCAGGCTCCCCTGGCGCGCGGCGTGGCGCGCTGCATGAACCAGCTGGGCATCAACATGTTCGTCGAGTTCAGCAACAAGGCGGCCTACGGCCAGGACAACCAGGTCGGCAGCGCGCTGGGCAGCGGGCAGACGCAACACGAGGCTTGGCAGCAGGAAGACGGCAGCTGGCTGGTGCGCAGCACCCACACCCAGCGCCCCTCCGTGGTGATGAAGCCGGACGGCACGGCGACCGAAGTCCAGTCCCAGGGGTTGGCAGCCTACAGCGTGACCTACCGCGTCACGCCGCCCACCCAGCCCGGCAGCGAGGCCGTCATCACCGTGGAGGACGCCCGGGCCGCCTATGCGATCTAAGGTGGAAAACTCCTGAATTCATAGCACCTTGCGCTTGTGAATATTGGTTTTTGATGGATTTTTATTTTGAATCCTTTGCAAAACGAGCGCGAGCAGCTATCAATTTTGAATCATCGCGAAAGCGACCCGTAAATTTCACGGGCCAGCGTGGAACCGCCCCGCACGGCCCGTTACTTACCCGGTGTCGCGGTCGCATACCGCAATTTTCAGCAGCAGACATCACAGGAGTGCTACATGGCCGAAACCCTTAATTCCCAGGAAATCATGGCCCGCGCCCAGGCGCTGATTGACGAGGCGGAGCGCCAGCTCAACGCCACCGACGACTTTTTCCGCAACCAGGGGCTTGACCCCGCCAAGGTGCGCGCTGTGCTGGCAGCCCACACCACCGCCCAGGCCGAAGCCGACGCCCGCGCCGCGTTTGAGGCCGACATGCGCGCCGTCGAACAGGAAGTGGCCGAAGGCAAGGCCCGCCTGAGCCACGGCACCCCAGCAGCCCCGGCACGCCGCCCCCGCCCCATGGTGTAAGCCCGCCGCCTGCCCCCACCACCTCACCCACAGGACAACCCATCATGACCTCCGTCAACCTCCAAGGCGCATCCGCCCTTTCTAACGTCAACCTCCAGGGCTTCGACCTGGAAACCGCACTCATGTCCGTGCAGATGCAGCGTGCCAACCTGCTCGACAGCCAGCTCGCCACGCAGATCGCTGCTGTGAAGGCTCGCAACGACAAGATCGCCCAGTACAACAACGTGCTGTCGATGCTGACCCAGGCGCAGAGCTACTACGAGGCTGGCAAGGAAGGCCCCAAAGCCACCGACAAGGCCAAGATCGATGCCAACTGGCAGAAACTGGAATACCAGATCAACACGGCCGTCAAGGACGCCGACATTCCCACCCTGGGCTTGCCCTCCGATGGCAAGGGCCGCTCGGCTGAAAGCACGTGGGTCGAAGGCTCCAACGTATACAACGGCAACACCACGCGCGGTCAGCTGGAGGGCGCTATCAGCAGCCTCAAGGGCCAGATCGACGCGCTCAACAACTCCAGCCAGACCGACATGCTGGCCCTGCAGTCGCTGACCAACAAGCGCAATGAGGCGTTTGACGTCATGACCAACTTCATCAAGAAGATGAACGACAGCCGCGCCTCCATCATTGGAAACATGCGCTGAAGCCACCTGAACGCAAGGAGCTCCACCATGACCGACACCGCCGTTCTCGCCGAAGTCCCGGACGACGCCGAATCCCTGCAGGCCCAGGCTGCCGTGCTGCGCAACATCCTGCTCAACGGCGGCACGCTGGGCCCCGCCGCAGGCGTGAGCCAGCAGGACTGTGAAGTGCTTTACCAGCTCGGCCACGGCATGTACCAGCAGGCCCGCTACACCGAAGCCTTTCGCATCTTCTCGCTGCTGGTTACCTACGACCATCTGGAGCCGCGCTACCTGATGGCGCTGGCCGCCTCGGCCCAGATGCTGGGCCGCTATGCCGACGCCATTCAACACTACGGCACCGCCGCCGTGCTGCTGCTCGACGACCCCGCACCACTGCTGCACAGCGCCGAATGCTGCATTGCCATCAAGCAGATGGAGGGCGCCGCTGAGGCCCTGCGCATGGCCATCGAACTGATAGACCAAGAGCCCCGGCACGAGGCCCTGCGCCCGCGCGCCGAAGCTCTGCTGGCCCCGCTGGCCGCCGCCGGGCACTGAAAAAGACTGTCAAGGAGCAACCCCATGAGCAGCATCCAAGGCCCTAACTCTGGCCCCTACATTCCCACCGGCGACTTTCAGGCCGCCGTGAACGGCCCTGGTCAGAACCAGCAGCGCCAAGCCAGTTTTACCCTGGCGGATCCCCCGCCGCCGCAAAGCCAAGGCGTCAGAGATGACCCCGAAACACCCCCACCAGGGCGTGGGTCTTCGCCGGACAACGTGATGGCGGCTCTGGGCGGCCTCACCGCCGACATGATGCAGGCCGACATGTATACCCTGATGGCGCTCATGCAGCAGATGGCCCAGCAGCAGCGCACCTCCGCTCGCGAGCTGCGCAACAGCGAGATGCAGGCCCAAATCTCCACGCTGCAGGACGCCGCGCAGGAGATCCGCAACGCTGCCGCTGACCGGCTGACCGGTGCCATCCTTTCGGGTGTGATGCAAATGGCCGCTGGCGCCATCCAGATTGGCGGCGCGGCGATGAGCTTCTCACGCACCTCCGATGCGCTCAAGGATTTCAAGACGAGCAGCACGACGAGCACGCCCATGACGGACCAGCAACTGAGCGGCGCGCTGAGCAAGGCTGGTGCTTTCACCACCGCAGCCGACGGCGCCAGCAAGATCGGAACCGGCTTTGGCCAGATGCTGAACGCCACCATGGAGCAGGAAGCAGCCGGGCACGACGCCGACAAAGCCATCAAGGAAGCGGGCGCGAAGGCGCACGAAGCCCAAACGCAGCAGGCGGGCGACCTGATGCAGCAAATGCAGGACATCCTGCGCGACATCCGCGACAAGCTCAGCGCTATGGAGCAGTCGCGCATCGAGACCACGCGCGGCATTGCCCGCAACATCTGACAGGAAAGGACGGTTTGGCATGTCCACAATCACCTCCAACACCCCCACTTCGCTGCCCGGCAACTTCACGACTGGCGGCGCTCCGGATGCGGGCGGCATTGGCCTCGAAGCCCTCAAAAATGCATCGATTGACAATCCCGCGCTGAACAAGCAGCTCCTGGACGTTCTGGGCAAGCAGATCCAGGGCCAAGGCGGCAACGACGGGCTGAAGAACGCCAACGGCGCCCCCAGCCTCGCCGCACCCGCAGGCAACATTTCTGCCGACGACCTGATCGAGCTGCTGCAGGCCATCCGCAGCAAGTCTCAGGACCAGCAACTCGCCACCGCCAAGCTGGGGCTGGACAAGGCGCGCGTGGATGCCAAGCAGAACAACGAGGCCCAGCAAAAGAAAATCCAGGACTGGATCAAGAAATGCGAGGACGCCCAGAAGGCCAGCCTGGCACAGAAGATCTTTGGCTGGATCGGCAAGATCTTCGCCGTCATCGCCGCCGCGGTCGCTGTGGTCGCGTCGGTGGCAGCCTCGCCCTTCACCGGCGGTGCTTCCCTGGCCTTGACGGCCCTGGCCGTGGTCGGCCTGATGGCTGCGACCATGTCGCTGGCCGACCAGATTTCGCAGGAGGCGGGCGGACCGGAGATCAGCCTGTCGAACATGATGACCAAGATGATGGGTGGCATCCTGGAAGCCTGCGGCGTGCCCAAGGAAAAGGCCGAGCAGATCGGCAAGGCCCTGGCTGGCGTGCTGGCGGTGGTTGCCCCAGTAGCGCTGCTGGTGGAACCCAAGCTGCTGGGCACCATGGCATCGGGCATCGCCGCGCTGTCTGGCGCGGACGCGGATCAGATCTCCAAGATCGAGATGGGCGTGACCATCGCCGCCACCCTCACCGTGGGCATCGGCATGGCCGTAGCGGGCTTCCAGTTCTCCAAGCTGGCGGGCGACGCGATGAACGTTACCGCTAAACTCACCACCGCCATCATGGGCGCCGTGGCGCAGACCACGCAGGGCGTCACCGCCATTGGCCAGGGTGCAGCGGGCATCGCCAAAGGCAAGTTGGATGCTGACGGCGAAAAGGCCATGGCCGACAAGAAGGCGCTGGAGGCGCTGATGCTCAAGATCAACCAGCAGATGGCAGACCAGCGTGATGAGCTGCGCAAGATCATCCAGCAGATCGAAGAAGGCGTACAGGCCGTTAGCCAGATGATCCAGGGCACTGCCGACAGCATGACGCAGATCACCGGCAACATTGGAAAGCGAGCCCCCGTATGAGCGTCCAAACCGCTACAGACCCCGCGGCAGATTTTGGTGATGCCCTGCGCACCGGACTGGACGCCCTGCCATCGTCGAAGCGCTTCACGCCCGAGCAGCTGGAGGTGCTGTACGCCATGGGCTACGCCCACATGCAGCAGCAGCAATGGCGGCAGGCCCTGAACCTGTTCGCCTTCCTCAGCCAGTACGGACCCACGCGCCGCCACTACCTCGCGGGCCTAGCGCAGTGCCTGCGCATGGCAGAGCGCTACGAGGAAGCGATCAACATCTGGGCGCTCATCCTGGTGCTGTTCCCGGACAACCTGAGCCCTTCGCTGCACATCGCCCAGTGCCAACTGGCCATGGGCGACACGGCGGCGGCCCAGCAGACACTGCGCCAGCTCGCTGCTGCCTTGCAAGACAGCGACCCGCTCAAGGTGCGTGCGGGTGCGCTGCTAGGACAGCTTGGCTAGCCTACCCGTTCCCCCTACCGCCATGCTGGACAACGACGACATCCAGCTGCTGACCCAGACCGGCTTCATCGCCGCGGGCAGGGCAGACGTGCAGCGCGCCGAACGCATTTTCGGCGCGTTGGCGCTGGTGCGTCCGCAAAACGACTTCCCGCATGTGGGCATGGCGGCGGCATTACTCAACGCAGGCCGGCCGGCCGACGCTGCCGCACGCCTGGGCAGTGTGCAATTACCGCCGGGCGATGCTGCCGACATGGTGCAGGCCTTCCGCGGTCTGGCGCTGCAGCTGGACCGGCGCCCCGGCGAGGCAACGCGCGTGTTGCGCGCAGTGGTTACCCGCGCACAGAATGGTGCAACCCCTTCCGAGGGAGCACGCCTAGCCTGTAAGCTTCTGGGTGAGCCGCCTCCCCCCAACGCTGAGCATTGAGGAATTCCATGGACATTCTTGCCACCCCCGCCGTGGTTTCCACGCTCCCACCGCTGGCGACGCCCGCCGTGCAGCCGGCAACGCCCAATGACCTTGCAGCCGCCCGCTTCTCGGCTTTGATGCAGGCGCCGCCCGCCGCTGCAACGCCCACCGCTCAGGCAGCTGCTGCAGCGGTCAATTCGGTCAATTCGGCCAATTCGGCCAATGTGGCGGAGCCCCATTCCGTGGGTGACCGCATCCTGTCTGGCATGCAAGGCGTCTCCAACGACTTCCAGGCTGCGTGGAAATCCGTTTCCGCATCGCTGGATGCCAATGCATCCACCATGAGCATGCAGGACTTGCTCAAGCTGCAACTGCAGTTGGTGCAGGTGTCGGTGCAGTACGACTTGGTGGGCAAGGCCGTGAGCAAATCCACCCAGAATTTCGACCAGTTGGTGCGCGTGCAATGAAGCTGATGAACCTGGGGCCAGGCCCCACTGTGCGGCGCAGCCTGCGCGTGTTGCTGGCCTGTGCCTGCCTGGCGCTGGCTGCCTGCGGCGCGCGCGTGGATCTGATGGGCGCCATCCCCGAAGACGAAGCCAACGAAGTGCTCTCGGCCCTGCTGAAGGCCGACATCGACGCCACCAAGATTCCCGGCAAGGAAGGCATGGTGGGCGTGCGTGTGGAGGCCTCACAGGTCGGACGGGCCTTGGAAACACTGCGCGAAAGCGGCTTGCCGAGAGAGCGCTTCGCTGGCATGGGCCAGGTGTTCAAGAAAGAGGGCCTGATTTCATCGCCCCTCGAAGAACGTGCGCGCTACATCTATGCGCTCTCGCAGGAGCTCTCCAACACCTTGTCCAAGATCGATGGCGTCCTGGCGGCGCGGGTGCACGTGGTGCTGCCCGAGCGCGGCCCGGCCGGCGAAGCTGGCGTGCCATCCACATCGGCCGTGTTCATCAAGCACCAGGATGGCTACAACCTGGACATTATCCAGCCGCAGATCCGCCGGCTGGTCACCAACAGCATTCCCGGCCTCACGGCAGACCGTGTCTCGGTGATCTTTGTGGCCTCCCAGCCGCGCAGCACCTCTGCAACACTTGCGCCGCCCATGGCCAGCGTGTGGGGCATCGACGTTCCGGCAGCCGGTGCAGGCACGCTGGCAGCTGCCCTGTGGGGGCTGCTGGCGGTGGCGTTGCTGACGCTGGCTGGCCTCGTGTTCGTGCTGTGGCGCTATGTGCTGCCAGCGCGCCGCAGCGTGAACGCCAACGCGCGCAACGCCCCCAGCGATGCCGGCACGGCCCGCATGGTGTAACGCGGCGCATTTCTGGTGGTGGATGCAATGCATTCCCTGGCCCACACCCCGCCCTTGCTGATGGCGCGGTTGCTGGAGTTCAACCTGCTGCCCAGCCGCAGCCTGCATGCCGAGCGCGCGCAGGCGCTGCTGGGCACCGGCCCTGCGCCTGCGAACCTGATGCACCAGCCTGCGAACCTGATGCACCAGCCTGCGGTACAGCGCGCACTGCACCGGCGCTGGTCAGCGCAGTTGCTGGCGCGCCTGGGCGACCACGCGGCGCCCGTGCACGACGTCACCCTGCCAGCCCTGCCACTGGCCCTGGCCGCGCAGCCCTTGCTGGCACGTCTGGTGCGCGATGCCGGTGTGCTGCTGCTGGGCGGGCACCTGCGCCGCACCATTGCGCGCGAGCCAGTGCTGCAAGCGCGCGCCGAACTGGGCGCAGACAGCCTGGCATGGGCGCGCAACGGCGCAGCGCAACTGCACCCAGGCATTGACGACGTTAAGCCCTGGCTGGGCGCGGGCTGGGCCCCTGCCGCCGATGTGCTGGGCAGCAGTCTGCTGGCGCAGGCCTGGCACGATGCCCCTGCACCACTGCGCCTGCGGGCCGACTGGAAGCTGTCCCCAGCGGCCGATTCCGCCACCACACGGCAGGCCAGCGGCCTGCAGCCCGCAGCGGCGCGTGCCGTCTGCCTTCAACTTTTGTCCCGACTGGACCCCGCATGGCTTTCCAACTTCCCCGCGACCCGCTGACCCCGCAGCGCACGCTGCAAGCCCGCGTTGCCCCTGGTACGCGCGTGCTGCGGGCGGCCGAGGTGGCGGCCTGGGGCGATGCCGAGTCACTGATCGCCGCAGCGCGTGCGCAGGCCGATGCCATCGTGGCCGGGGCGCAGGCCGCTTTTGAGGAAGAGCGCCTGCGCGGCGATGCCGAAGGTGTGGCCGAAGCCCAGATGGAGCAGGCCGAGAAGATGATCGAAACCGTGAGCCGCACGGTGGACTATTTCTCCAAGGTCGAGACGGACATGGTGTCGCTGGTGATGGCAGCCGTGCGCAAGATCATCGACGACTACGACGATGCCGACCGGGTGCTGATCGTAGTGAAAAATGCCCTGTCGGTGGTGCGCAACCAAAAGCAGATGACGCTGCGCCTGCACCCGCAGCAGGTGGACGCCGTGCGTGCCCGCGTGAACGATCTGCTGGCGGCGTACCCGGGTGTCGGCTACCTCGACATCGTGGGCGATGGGCGCCTGGCCCGCGAAGCGTGCATCCTGGAAAGCGAGATCGGCCTGGTGGAAGCCAGCATCGACGGCCAGATTGCGGCACTGCAGGGCGCATTCCAGAAGGTGCTGGGCAGCCGCATATGAGCCTCACGCCACCGGCCTCGGCCAACAGCGCAGGAACGCGTTCCATGCGCCAGTTCGACTACATCACCGAGATGATGCAGCTCGCGCTGGACGACACCTCCGTGCTGCACATCAAGGGGCGCGTGACGCAGGTGATCGGCACCATCATCAAGGCCGTGGTGCCCACGGTGAAGGTGGGCGAAGTGTGCCTGCTGCGCAACCCGGGCGAAGATTTCGAGATGAAGGCCGAGGTGGTGGGCTTCGCGCGCGATGCGGCCCTGCTCACGCCGATTGGCGACATGTACGGCATCTCGTCGGCCACCGAAGTGATTCCGACCGGCCGCGCGCACATGGTGCCCGTGGGCTTTGGCCTGCTGGGCCGCGTGCTGGACGGCCTGGGCCGCCCGCTGGACGAGGCCGAGCGCGGCCCGCTGGAGGCCAGCAAGTTCTACCCGGTGTTCGCAGAGGCGCCCGATCCGCTCAAGCGCAAGATCATCCACCAGCCGCTGGAGCTGGGCGTGCGCGCGCTCGACTCGGTGCTGACCTGCGGCGAAGGCCAGCGCATGGGCATCTTTGCAGCAGCCGGCGGCGGCAAGTCCACCCTCATGGGCATGCTGGTCAAGGGGGCGGACGTGGACGTGACCGTGGTGGCACTCATCGGCGAGCGCGGCCGCGAGGTGCGCGAGTTTCTGGAGCACGAACTGGGCGAGGAAGGCCGCCGCAAGAGCGTGATCGTCTGCGCCACCAGTGACAAGTCATCGATGGAGCGTGCCAAGGCTGCCTATGTGGCCACGGCCATCGCCGAGTATTTCCGCGACCAGGGCAAGAAGGTGCTGTTCCTCATGGATTCGGTGACGCGCTTCGCGCGCGCCCAGCGCGAGATCGGCCTGGCCGCTGGCGAGCCACCCACGCGGCGCGGCTACCCGCCCAGCGTGTTCGCCACCTTGCCGAAGCTGATGGAACGCGTGGGCATGAACCAGACCGGCTCCATCACCGCGCTGTACACCGTGCTGGTGGAAGGCGACGACATGACCGAGCCCATCGCCGACGAGACCCGCTCCATCCTCGACGGCCACATCGTGCTGTCGCGCAAGCTGGGCGCGGCCAACC
>JBCNOJ010000319.1:0-6205 GCA_039593925.1 Acidovorax sp. | reverse complement strand
TACCTCATCTTCAACGAAGGCTATGCCGCCACGGCGGGAGACGACTGGATGCGCCCCGCGCTGTGCGGTGAAGCGCAGCGCCTGGTGCGCGTGCTGGCCAGCCTGGTGCCCGACGAGCCCGAAGTACAGGGCCTGGTGGCGCTGCTCGAAATCCAGGCCTCGCGCCTGCCTGCGCGCACCAACACGCAAGGCCAGCCTGTGCTGCTGATGGACCAGGACCGTGCGCGGTGGGACCATCTGCTGGTGCGCCGTGGCCTGGCCGCTCTCGACAAGGCCGAGCACCTGGCGCGCGCTGGCAAACCCTGGGGGCCGTATGCGCTGCAAGGCGCCATTGCCGCCTGCCACGCGCGGGCCAGGCGTGCGCAAGACACCGACTGGCACCACATCATGGCGCTGTACGACGCCTTGCTGCAGGTAGCGCCCTCGCCCGTGGTGGCCCTGAACCGCGCCGTGGCCGTGGGCATGGCGCTGGGGCCTGCCGCAGCGTTGCCGCTGGTGGATGCGCTGGCAGCGGAGCCCAGCCTGCGCCACTACCACTGGCTGCCCAGCGTGCGGGGCGATCTGCTGGCCAAGCTGGGGCGCACCGACGAGGCCTGTGCGGAGTTTGAGCGCGCCGCGCAGCTCACACGCAACGTTCAGGAGCAGGCCATGCTGCGGGCGCGTGCCGCCGCGCAGCGGGCTGGCATTCCCGGCCCATCGGCGCCAGAATGGTCTGCGAACTGATCCCCTGGAGCGCGCACCATGCCGCCTGACAACCCTGTTTTTCCGCTGGAAGGCGGCTGCACCTGCCGCCATGTGCGCTACCGGATGGAAACCGCACCGCTGTTTGTGCACTGCTGCCACTGCCGCTGGTGTCAGCGCGAGAGCGGGGCCTCGTTTGCGCTGAACGCCATGATCGAGGCCGACCGCGTAGTGCCCCTGGCGGGCACGGTGGAGGTGGTGGACACGCCGTCGGAAAGTGGCCTGGGCCAGAAGGTGGTGCGCTGCCCCCATTGCCATGTTGCTGTGTGGAGCCACTATGCGGGCGCCGGGCCATTGGTGGCCTTTGTGCGCGTGGGAACGCTCGATGCGCCCGATGCACTGCCGCCTGACGTGCACATCTTCACCGCCTCCAAGCAGCCGTGGGTGGTATTGCCGCCCGGCATCCCGGCCGAGCCGGAGTACTACGACCGTGAAGCCCTGTGGCCCGTGGCCAGCCTGGCTCGGCGCCAGGCACTGCTGCCGCGCATCGCCGCCTACCGCGCGGCGCTGGGGCTGGACCCGGCCTGAGCGGAGGGCTCGACCTCCCTATCCGGCAAGTTGGCAGCGCTGCCCCTGCCGTAGGTTTGTGGCCAGGTTCTTACCCCTTGCGTTTCGCGCGCCGGCTTTTCTTGCCCGGCCTGGCCTGCGCCTTGGGCGCCAACCCCAGCGCCGCCCGCGCCAGGGTGTCTGCGGCGGTGTTGCGGTGGCGCGGCACCCAGGCCAGTTCGGCGTGGGCAAACTGCTGCAGCGCGCTGCGCACCCCATCCAGCAGGCGCGCCAGCCGCACGATGGGCGCCACGGGCTGCGGCCCCAGGTGCTGCACGAGCACGCTGCTGTCGCTGACCACACGCACCCGGGCCGATGCGGCATCGCCTTGCTGCGCCAGCCACTGCAGCGCGGCCAGCAAGGCACGCAGCTCGGCCTCGTTGTTGCAGCCGGTGAAGTGGGTGGCTTCGGAAATCTCGTGCCGCGTGGCACCGTCAGGGCCCACCAGCAGCGCCCCCAGGCCCATGCGCCCCGGGTTGGGCACCGCGCTGCCGTCGCAGTAAATCACCCAGGGGGCCGCGGAGCCATCAGCCATGGCCAGCGCGGCGTGGTGCACTGCAGTGCCCAGGCCTTTGCGGCCGTGGATGCGTCACTTGTAGTACGCCTCGACCTTGCCCTTGAGCTTGATCATCAGCGGCTGGCCCTTGCGGTCCACCGTCTTGCCTGCGGGCACCTTCACCCAGCCTTCGCTGATGCAGTATTCCTCCACATCGCTGCGCTCCTTGCCGTTGAAGCGAATGCCGATGTCGTGCTGGAACACCGCAGCCACATGGTGCGGACTGCGCGGGTCTACCGACAGGTGGTCGGGCAGGGGTGGTGGTGTGGTTGGCGAAGATTCGGATGCAGGTGTCGCGTCGGTCATGCAAAAGGCCCGGTGTCAATGAAAAAACAGAAAGCGCGGATTTTCGGGGATTTGGCATTGGCTGGCCCCACTTGGCCCTACTGCCGCAGCGGCGCAGCCATCTCGGGCCAGCGCAATCCAACAAAGATAGCAGCCAAAATTGCCTTTAGCGCTTACTTGTAAAGCGCTAGTAGCTATCAATTTGAGAGTTAACGAGCCGCGGCGTAACCCACGGCATGCTGTGCCAGCAGCGCTTCCACCTTGGGTTTGGCGCAGCGCTGCAGCGACTGCAGCAGCGCATGGCTGGGTTCGGCCACGCGCCAGCGGGTGCGCAGGTCGTGCTGCATGCGTGCCAGCAGCGCGGCGGCCATTTCGGCATCGGCCAGCGCCCGGTGAGCCTGCCCCGTGCGCGGCAGGCCGTGGTAATCCACCAGCGTGCCCAGCTTGTGGCTGGGCGCTTGCGGGTACAACCGGCGCGACAGCAGCACCGTGCACGCAAACGGCTGCAACGCGGGCCGCCCGGCCAGCGCCAGCTCGGCCTGCCAGAACTTGCTGTCGAAAGCCGCGTTGTGCGCCACCATGGGCGCATCGCCCACAAACCGCGCGGCGTCCTGCATCACCTGGGCCGCATCGGGCGCGGCGGCCACCATGGCGTTGGTGATGCCGGTGAGCTGGGTGATGAAAGAAGGAATCCACACGCCGGTTTTCATGAGGCTCTGAAACCGGTCCACCACCTGCCCGTTTTCCAGCAACACGATGGCCACCTCGGTTGCGCGCGCGCCCTGGCCGGGCGAGATGCCGGTGGTTTCAAAGTCGATGACGGCGATGGGGGGCATGGATGGGGACGGCAAAAGGAAGGATTGTGCCGCCGTGCCCGCACAGGTTGGCCGCCCGGGTTGTGGCGTGCAGCCCATGCCCACGCACCGTGTTCTGAAATCACCACCAACACGGCCCGGTACCGCACTGGAGGCGGCGCGCTGGTTCTGCAGTCAGCCTCGGGAATGCGCCAGAAAGAACCGCAGCATCTCCTGCGTCGCGCTCACACCGCGCGGGTCGGTGTGGCTGCCGGCCGCGTTGCCGCCGGCCCATGCATGCCCGGCGCCGTGCAGCACCCAGTGCTCGGCCACCACGCGCGGCGCTACAGGGTCGGTCGACGGCCCACTGCCTGGCACCGAATACACCGTGCGGGTGTACCTCTGGCCCTGGGCAGATTGGCCCGTGTGCACCGTCTGTGCAGGGGCTTGTCCCCCGGTGCGGGATGCGGCCAGCGCCGCCAGCGTGGCCGCAATCAGCTGCTCGCCGTTGTGGGCGTGCACGGTGGGATCGGCATCGCCATGGAACACGATCATGGGCGTGGGCGGCAACGCAGGCGCACCCGATGTGCGCGCGCTGGCTGCGGCCTGTGCCGCGCCCCCCGGCTTGGCCCCGCTCTTCATCGCCGACAGCGCGCCCATCACGTTGTGCGCCGCGCCCGCCTGCAGGCCGGAATGCACGCCCACGGCGGCAAACACATCGGGGTATTCGCGCCCCAGCAAGGCGGCCATGGCGCCGCCGGCCGAAAGGCCCGCCACGTAGACGCGCTGCGCGTCCACCGGGTGGCGCGCCATCACGTCGCGCACCATGGCCACGAGCAACGCGGGTTCGCCGCTGTCCCGGTGCTGGTCGCCGGGGCGAAACCAGTTCCAGCATCCATTGGGGTTGGCGCTGGGGGGTTGCTCGGGGTACAGCACCAACGCATTGGCGGGGGCTGCGGCGGCATTCATGCCCGTGCCGGCCGCAAAGTCCGCCGGGTTCTGTGTGCAGCCGTGCAGCATCATCACCAGCGGCATCGGGGTGCCTGGCGTGGCGCCCGGCGGCACATAGAGGTGGTAGTGGTGCTGGGCGAGCCCCGCACCAGCGTGTTTGAACGCGATGCGCGTGAAGCTGCCGGGCAGCTCCGCCTGCGGGTGCGGCGCCGCAGCTTGGGCTGGGCTCCCTGCGGGGGTGTCTGCATCGCGGTCGACGACCACGGCGTCTTCGATGTCCTGCGCCTGCGAAGCGTTGCGCCAGCTGGGGGCCTTGCCCGGTGAGGGTGGCGAGGTGGTTGATCGCACGGTGTCTGCCGCATGCGCATTCGTGCTGGCGGGTGTTGCCGAGGGGCTGCTGTGGCGCGCCACGGCAGCGCCCAGCGTTTGCTGGATGGCCCGGGTGGCATCGGCCAGTTGCCCGCTGCGCACCAGCTGGGTGGTATCCGCCATCAGGTGCTTGAGCTTGAGGTTCCAGTCCATGGGACTCCTTGGTGTGGGTGCGCACGCCGGTGGCACGCTGCGGCCCGGGGTTCTGCCTGGTCTCGGTGCAAGGGGCGTGGGGGTCAGTCAGCCCATGCGCCCGGCCAGGGCGGCCTTAACGTCTGCACTGGCTTGGAAGGCACCCAACACCGTCACCGAGGCGATGGTGGCCTGGGCCAGCGCGGGCGGGACGTCGTCGTCGATGCTGGCCAGGCCCAACACGCGGATCTCCAGCACCTGGCCCGCCGCCTGCACGGCCTCCAGCTCAGCCCGGCCAAAGCGCTGCAGCCCCAGCACAAGCATCTTGCGGGCCACCACCTGCCGGACGGCGTCGTTCTGCGCGGTCAGCTGGTTGCGAATGGCGGTGCGAATGAAGTCGGTGCGGTTGGCATAAAAGCCTTCTGACACGAGCAGGTCGATGTGCCCCAAGTCCACGAAACCCAGGTTGATGGTGACCTTTTCGGACTCGGGCACCTTGCTTCGGGCCGGGGTGAGGGGAATACCGCTGGTCATCGACATACTCCATAAAAACATCCATATGGATGGTGTATGGATGGCATTTGGATGCCAAGTTATAGGCTTCAAGGGCGGCAACCAAAAGAAAAAAGGAGCCCGGAGGCTCCTTCACAGAGAGTTTTGCTATTAATAGTGAAGCTGCTGGCGCTTTATCCATCAGTGATGGAGGCCATTTTGACCCAATTTTTACGGCCACGGGGCCGTGCGCACGGGTTGGTGGCGGACGGCAGTCACTCACCCAGAACTACAACGTCAGCTCTTTGTGCTCGCCCAGATTGCGCGGCGGCTCGCCCGTGATGGCAGCCTTGGCCATCTTGAAGAGCTGCACCATCTTGCTCTCGTCCACATCCCAATATTCGGCATGGCGGATGCGCACGGCCAGCAGGGCCAAGTCGGGGTCGTCCACGCCGCCCGGAAACCATGCCTTGGCCATCGGCGACCACAGCACTTCCTTTTGCGTGCTGTCGTCAATGTAGCGTGCCTGGCCCGACAGCGACACATAGCTGTCATCGTCGGGGTTGGCATACGACACGTTCACTTCGCCATCGGTCAGCAGGCGCTCGTACAGTTCGCCCGACTTCGAGATGAAAAAGTACAACTCGGAATGCTCGTCGAGCGTGCGGTTTTGCGTGGTGAGCGGGTGGGCATGGAGCATGCCGGTGGACGTGCGGTGCGTCAGCATGCCAAAGCGGATGTCCTTGATGAGCTTCCACAGGGTTTCGTGGGCAGACGAGTCGTGTTGCATTGGGTTCTCCAGCGAGGGGGTCAATCTGTGTAACCCACTGTAGGCCGCGTGCTGGTCCGCGTGCGTCGTCCGTCAAGCCGCCCGGGCGTGCGCTGTTGTCCGACATCCGGTTCGGCGGCGCAACTGCCCCGTGCAACAGCTGCTTGGGTGGGCACGCAGCAGCTACAGCGGCCCACGCTGCTCCAGCGCAAAGGGCGGCAGCCCTTTGAGCAGGCGCTGGCCGTAGCTGGTGCGCGTCAGTCGCTTGTCGTAGCAGTACACATGCGCCATGTCCTCTTCGGTGCGGATCGCGCGGCCCACCCATTGCGCCAGGCGGATGGCGGTGGCCGGCACCACCAGTTCGCTGAAGGGGTCGCGGCCCACGGCGCGCAGCCATTCGGCGCGGGCCTCGCCCACGGGGTCGTCGGGCGGGGCGAAGGGCAGCTTGGTGATGAAGACCGACTCGCACAGGCGCCCCGGCAAGTCCAGCCCCTCGCCAAACGACTGCATGCCAAAGATGACCGAAGGCTCGCCGTTCTCCACCCGCTCGCGGTGGCGCTTGAGCAGTTG
>JBCNOJ010000318.1:0-6236 GCA_039593925.1 Acidovorax sp. | reverse complement strand
CCTTCTCGGCCAGCACGATACGAACCTGATGGCTATATGTTCCCCACACCCCTTGTCCGGGCGGGTGTATGTCGAGGAGGCACACGCACAGCGCAGGTCTGTGTGGACCATGCGGGGTGATGCACGGCTTGTCGGCCTGCTCCCACAGGCTCAGGGCGCGGCTGCTGGCTGCGGCCGCTGTGGGGCGTGCCCACCATACAAGGTGTCCATTTCCCTGCAAAAGTCCGGCCGGTGCAAGCCCCTGTTTGGGTGCGCTGAGCCGCTAACGGCCCGTCTTTGCATCTGCCTATGAACCCTGCCGAACACACTCCACCCAACCGCCCCCACGGGCCCATTCACCTGGTGGTGCCCAAGCGCCCCGGGGCGGATCTGGATTTGCTGCGGGCCAAGCTGGAGGGCGTGCCCGCCCTGCAGGAACACGATGTGGTCTGGCATGTGCCCGACCAGCGCGAAGACATCATCGTCCTGGCGAGCGCGGCGGTGGAAGCTGCCAAGGCCGATGGCGGGCTGGTGGTGGCCGCGGGTGGGGACGGCACCATCAACGCCGTGGCATCGGCCGCGCTGATGGGGGGTGTGCCGGTGGGGGTGGTGCCCATGGGCACCTTCAACTATTTCAGCCGCGAACACGGCCTGGCGCTGGACACGGAAACCGCCGTGCTGGATCTGCTGCAGGCCTTGCGCGACGGCGACATGCGACCGGTGCAGGTGGGCTTTGTGAACCGCCGCATGTTTGTGGTGAACGCCAGCGTGGGCCTGTACCCCAAGCTGCTGGCCGAACGCGAGCTGGCGTCGCGCCGCTTTGGCCGATCGCGCTGGGTGGCTGTGGCTTCGGCCGTGTGGAGCCTGCTGCGCCCGGCAGCAGGACGCCGCTGGCGTGTGGTGATGAAAACCCACCGTGGCGCCCAGGCGCTGCACGAAGAGGAACACCAGGTCACCACCTTGTTTGTGGGCAACAACCCGCTGCAGCTGGACCGCGTGGGCCTGCCCCAGGCCGATGCGGTGGCCGAAGGCGGCCAACTGGCCGTGGTGATGCTCAAGCCCCAGGGACGCTGGGCCGTGGCGCGCACCGTGTGGCACGCGGCCACGGGCCAGTTGGCCAAGAACAGCGCGGTGCTGAGCAGCGCGTGTTCCGAGCTCACCGTGGCCCCGGCCAGTTGGCGGCCGCCGCAGGTGAAGGTGGCCTTTGACGGCGAGCGCGAATGGATGGCGCCACCCCTGCACTTTCGCCTGAGCGACCGCCCGCTGTGGCTGGTGGCACCCAGCCCCCTGGTGCGCGACGACGGCCCGCAGGCCGACGAAGCATCCAGCGCCCTGGCCAAGCCTGCACTCGCCCCTGCAGGCGCTGGAGGCCTGGTGCCGGTGTGACAGACAAACCTCTCCACCGCCATTCCTGAAGGAATCCAAAGATCAAGGAATCCACAGCCCAATGACTGTTTTGATGCACCTGTCAGACCTGCACTTTGGCGCGCACGACCCTGTGGTGTGCGCGGCTGTGCAGCGGCTGGCGCAGCGGCTGGGGGTGACGATGGCCGTGGTGTCTGGCGACCTGACGCAGCGCGCCACGGCAGAGCAGTTTGAGCAGGCCGCCCGTTTTGTGCAGGGCCTGCACGCGCGCAGCAACCTGGTGCTGGCGGGCAACCACGACCTGCCGCTGTTTGCGTGGTGGATGCGCTGGGGCCGGTCGTACGAAAGGTTTTCCGAGCAGTTCGGCATGGACCACGAACCTGTGCGCCAGATGGGTGCCTTTTATGTGGTGGGCGTGAACACCACCCGCGCGTGGCGGCACGAGCGCGGCAGCCTGTCGTCAGCCCAGATCGAGCATGTGGCCATGTTGCTGGCCCGTGCACCGCCCACGGCGTGGCGCATCGTGGCCAGCCACCATCCCCTGGTGGCGCGCGACGCGCAGGACCGCGAGCATCGCCCCTCGCGCGCTGACGAGGCGGTGGAGCGCTGGCGCATCGCCGGTGCGCAGATGCTGCTGTCCGGCCATGTGCACCAGCCTCGCCTCTTGCAACCCTTGCCCGGGCTGTGGGCCAGCAGTGCGGGCACGGCGGTATCGCACCGTCTGCGGCATGGCAGCCCCAACAGCTTGGTCGTGCTGAGCACCGAGGCCTCTGGTGCCGCACCAGACGGCCAGGCCCGCTATGCGGCGCGGTGGGACTTCGACAGCGCCACGGGAGAGTTTGTGCGGGTGAACCGGGTGGCAGCGGGATAGGGGCCGGGTAGGGGCAAAGGTGTGCCTTGTGCCCTTGAAGGCTGCGTCTTGCTGCGGAATGATTAACTATCATTTTTATAGCTGGTAGCGCTTTATTGATAAGCGCTACAGGCCAAAAATGCCAAAAAACTCCGTTTTGTCAGCCGCCCTTCCCAGGCTTTCGTGTTGCTGTTTTGCCCGAGGTGTTTTCACCGGTTGACCGGCCTGTAGGCCCCGCCTATTCTGGTTGTCACGGGGCTGCAGAGGCCTCGAAATCCCCACTCAGCCGTCCGACCTCCTTGCCTCCATGCACAAAGAATTCCACCACGATGCCGTGCGCCGCCTGCAGGCGCTGATTGAGCGGGAAACCGGCAAGCCTCTGGGCGAGGCAGCGCAGGCCGAAATGGCGGACATCCTGCACAGCATGGAAAACCCCGAAGGTGCCGCCGCCAACGGCTTGGCCGTCGCGCCGCGCGAGGTCACCATCCTGCTGGCCGACCTGCGCGGGTTCACTGCGCTGTCGGGCTCGCAACCGGCGTCGGTGGTCATCGCGGCGCTCAACCGCTGTCTGGCGCGGCTGTCCGAAGTAGTGTTCAAGTACCAGGGCACCATCGACAAGTTCATGGGCGATTCAATCATGGTGCTGTTCGGCGCTCCCGTCGCGCGTGATGACGATGTGGACCGCGCGCTGCTGTGTGCGGTGGAGATGCAGATGGCCATGCGCGAGCTGAACCTTGCGCACCTGCGAGAGCGGCTGCCCGAGGTGTTTCTGGGCATTGGCGTGAACACGGGCACGGTGATGGCGGGGCGTTTTGGCTCCGACGTGTATTCCGAATACACGGTGATCGGCGAGGCGGTCAACCTGGCCTCGCGCATCGAGGCCTTGAGCCTGCGCGGACAGGTGCTCATCAGCGACACGACCTACCAGCGCTGCTGGGGCCTGGTGTCTGCTTCGGCGCCCATGCAGGTCTACGTGAAGGGCCGCACCCAGCCGGTCAGCCTGCGCGAGTTGATCGCCATCCCCTCGCAAAAACTCAAGGTGCCGCGCCAGGAGTTTCGCCGCAGCCACCGCGTGGACGCGCGACTGCCGTGCCTGTGCCAGCGCATGCAGGACAAGATCGTGGTGCCCCACATCGTGCATGGCGCCATCCGTGACATCGGCTACCACGGGCTGCTGGTCGAGCTGATCGAGCCGCTGGAACCCCACAGCGAGATCAAGCTGGAGTTTGAGCTGCCGCTGGTGGACTACCGCGTGGCCGATGTGTACGCCCGCGTCGTCACGCTCAAGCAGGAGGGCGACGAATGGGTGGCGGGGCTGGAGTTCACCTCCATCAGCACCGAATGCCACGCCAAGGTGCAGATGTTCGTGCAGCTGCTCGTGGCGCACTGACAGTCAAACTGCTTGTAGTCGCTGAGACCGTCATCGCAACGCTCTGTTCGGTGTTTTGTCGCTGGGTAGCTTGGCGAAACTGCTGAGCGCGCAATGTGCCTGAACGCCAAGAGCGGTTCACGCTAACGCAGCAGGTCCTTGGCAGCCTTGGGCCGGATTTCGTGCCAGCCGGTTTCCCCCGTGCCAGCAAAGCCGCGCGTCGCGTGCTATGGTTACAAAATTCGGGTTTACCCCCGTAACTGCGTTTCTTCTCCCCCCGTTCCAGACCCATTCCAAGTTCTGTTTAGCAGCTTGCCGCCGCATCCTGTGCCGCTCACAGCGTGACCAACGGTGCGGCCCTGCCGTGACCTCGCCATGACCGCGCCCCTAACCTCCTCGCTTGCTACACCCACCACAACTGCCACCGACGAGCGCACCCTGGTGCGTGCTGTGCTGGCGCTGGGGGTTGGGGGCTTTTCCATCGGCACGGGAGAGTTCGTCATCATGGGCCTGCTGCCCGAGGTGGCGCGCGACATCGGTGTGAGCATTCCGCAGGCCGGCCACGTGATCAGCGCCTATGCGCTGGGCGTGGTGGTGGGCGCGCCCGTGCTGGCCGTGTTGTGCGCCCACTGGGGCCGTCGCGCGCTGCTGATGGCGCTGATGGCGGTGTATGCGCTGGGCAATTTCGCATCGGCGCTGGCGCCGGGCTACGGTTCGCTGAGCGCCATGCGCCTGTTCACCGGCCTGCCCCACGGCACGTACTTTGGCGTGGCCGCGCTGGTGGCTGCCGCACTGGCGCCACCGGGGCGCCGCGCACGCGCGGTGGGCTGGGTCATGCTGGGCCTCACCACGGCCACGCTGGTGGGCGTGCCCATCGCCGCCGCGCTGGGCGAGGTGTTTGGCTGGCGCGCTGCGTTTGTGTTCGTGGGCCTCATTGCGGTGGCCGCCGTGGTCATGGTGCGCCTGTGGGTGCCCGCCATGCCCGCATCGCACGGTGCCAGCCCGCTGCGCGAGCTGGGCGCGCTGGCACGCAAGCAGGTGTGGTTCACGCTGGGCATCGGAGCCATTGGTTTTGGCGGCATGTTCGCGGTGTTCAGCTACATCAAGCCCACCTTGCTGGAGGTGGCAGGCATGCCGCCTGCGCTCATGCCCTTTGTGCTGTCGCTGTTTGGCCTGGGCATGGTAGCGGGCAACCTGGTGGGCTCGCGCATGGCCGATAAGGCCTTGATGCCTGCGGTGGGCAAGGTGCTGGTGTGGTCCATCCTCGTGCTCGCGCTGTTCGTGCCGGCAGCACACCACCCGGTCAGCGCCGCGCTGGCCACATTCTTTTTGGGCACCCTGGTCGCCATCGGCCCCGCGCTGCAGATCCGCCTGATGGACGTGGCGGGCGATGCGCAAATCCTGGCCGCCGCACTCAACCACTCGGCCTTCAATGCCGCCAATGCGCTGGGCGCCTGGCTGGGCGGCGTGGGCATTGCGGCAGGCTTGGGTTGGACGTCCACCGGCTGGGTGGGCGTGGTGCTGGGGCTGGGCGGTGTGGGCATCTTTGCCTGGGCACTGGCCAGCGACAAGAAGGCCACTGCGGCGCGCGGCACAGCAGCCACAACGTAGCGGGCTTGCGACACACGCCGCCGCCGCAGTGGCTGGCGTGCCAGTTTGTGCGTTACATTGCCTGCGGGCCGGCCTTTCTGCCAGCCACGTCGCTCGGACGGTTCCGGGCGCTTACGTGAAAGTCACACCGCATGTCTGCATCGCAGGGCAAGCGCCGTTTTGCGCGCATCGATCGCCTCCCTCCCTACGTCTTCAACATCACGGCCGAGCTCAAGCTCGCCGCCCGCCGCCGGGGCGAAGACATCATCGACATGAGCATGGGCAACCCCGACGGGGCCACACCGCCGCACATCGTCGCCAAGCTCACCGAAGTGGCCCAGCGGCCCGACACCCACGGCTACAGCGCCAGCAAAGGCATCCCGCGCCTGCGCCGCGCCATCAGCCACTGGTACAAAGACCGCTACGCGGTGGACATCAACCCTGACACCGAGGCCATCGTCACCATCGGCTCCAAGGAGGGCCTGGCCCACCTGATGCTGGCCACGCTGGACCGCGGCGACACCGTGCTGGTGCCCAACCCCAGCTACCCCATCCATATCTATGGCGCCGTCATCGCCGGGGCCGATATCCGCAGCGTGCCTGGGGCGCCCGACGTGGGCTTTTTTGCCGAGCTGGAAAAGGCCATTCGCGGCAGCTACCCCAAGCCCAAGATGATGATCTTCGGCTTCCCCAGCAACCCCACGGCGCAGTGCGTGGAACTCTCGTTCTTCGAGCGCGTGATCGCCCTGGCCAAGAAGCACGACATCCTGGTGGTGCACGACCTGGCGTATGCCGACATCGTGTTCGACGGCTGGAAGGCGCCGTCCATCATGCAGGTGCCGGGCGCGCGCGACGTGGCGGTGGAATTTTTCACCCTCTCCAAGAGCTACAACATGGCGGGCTGGCGCATTGGTTTTATGGTCGGCAACCAGCAGCTGGTGAGCGCCCTGGCGCGGATCAAGAGCTACCACGACTACGGTACCTTCACCCCGCTGCAGGTGGCGGCCATCGCCGCGCTGGAAGGAGATCAGCAGTGCGTCCGCGACATCGCTGAGCAGTACAAACGCCGTCGCGACGTGCTGG
>JBCNOJ010000317.1:0-6243 GCA_039593925.1 Acidovorax sp. | reverse complement strand
CCGCAGCACGCCAGAGCATTGGCTGCTGCAGCTGTAGCGCGGCGCCCGCTACCAGCCCCAGCAGCAATGCGGGCATCAGCCGGGGCGCCAGGTACGCGGCGGGCTCTGCAGCCATGGCCACCAGCGCCGCAGGAGCGGGCACGAGTGCGACAGGGGACAAGGCCTCGTCAACAGATTCACGCATTAGGGGGACTTATGGGAAGCATGGGCTGATGCTAATGCGGCGCAGACGCCCGGCGGGTGGCCGGCATGCCGCCGGGCTGTGTAACACTCTCAGCGATCCGCCCCGCCGCCCCACGCGGTGCTGCTGGCGGGCCAAGCGGCAGGCATGCGTTGTGCGGCGCAGCCTTTCTGCCTTTTCATTTTTCACCTACCGAGGACGACCATGAGCGTTTACGACAAGCTGACCGAACTGAACATCACCCTGCCCCCCGTGTCCGTGCCTGCCGCCGCGTACGTGCCCTACGTGCAGACCGGCAACCTGGTGTTCCTGTCAGGCCACATCGCACGCAAGGACGGCAAGCCGTGGGCCGCACAATTTGGCCGGGATATTGGCACCGAAGAGGGTAAAGCTGCCGCACGAGCCGTCGCCATTGACCTCATGGGCACACTGCAAGCCGCCTGCGGCGGCGATCTGAACCGGGTCAAGCGCATCGTCAAGGTGATGAGCCTGGTGAACTCCACGGGTGATTTCACAGAGCAGCACCTCGTCACCAACGGCGCGAGCGAGTTGCTGGGCCAGGTATTTGGCGAAAAAGGCGTGCATGCACGCAGCGCCTTCGGCGTGGCACAAATTCCCATGGGCGCATGCGTTGAGATTGAGCTGATCGCGGAAATCTGATCTGAGCGCCGGGGCAATTGCTGGGCATGCACGAGGCGACCTCACCATAGCCGTCATTGTCATTGCCATCGCCCCAGCGGTCTGATCTGGTCTGAGCAGCGAAAGCCGCCTCTTCGGGCTAGGTCGTACAAAGCATTTTTTTGGCACGACCCATCGCGGCGTGTGCATCGGTGCCATCGCTTGGTCTATCGCACACACGTGCTGCATGAGCGTCGGTAAGGACTCTCAGCGGAGCCGACGCGGCCGATTCAGTGCGCGGCATCGGGCAAAAGCAGTAGCGACGCAAGAGCAACGCTTGGCTAGCATGCTGGCCATATTGATTGTCTGCTTGGCCCCTGCATAGCCCATTTGACTGAAGTTGCTGCGGGGCCAGCTTGCACCGCATGCCCCACCTCTTTTTCAAGTTTTGCAAGGTGCCCGCCTTTGCAACCGCACTGGTACTTCTGGGCAACTGCGCTTCCTACGCGGCAACCTATAGCTATACAGGCCAGCCTTTCACCACATTCAACACGTTCACCGCGCCTTGCGCTGTGTCGCCCTGCGCCAATTTCGCGGTTGGAAATCGCGTACAAGGCTCGTTCACGACCGCCGCGCCTTTGGCGGCCAACCTGGCGAACCAAAACATCCTCGCGCAAGTCACCGGCTTCACGTTTTCAGATGGTTTGAGGAGTTATTCGTCATCGGACACGAGTGTGACCCTGATGAACGCGACCATCACGACCGATGCATCCGGCAAACCCGTTTCCATGTCGTTCATTCCGATCCGGTGGCGCACCGCAGCGCCGCATGCAATCAATGATCGCGTGGACTATTTGATCGTCATGCCGACCTTCAGCACGGCCGAACACAATGCCCAATGTGTGACGTTGTCGCCGCCAGCTGGTTGCTCTGGTTTGGCCGGAGATGCCAGCACCAGCCGCGCAACAGAAAACGCCGTCACTCGCCCTGTCATTGGTTTGCTGACGCCCTCAACTGCTGCGAGTGTTCCTGGTCTGGGTGGCGCTGGGCTTCTCGCGCTGATCACGCTGATCAACGCAGCGGCCCTGATGATCGTCATGCGCCGCAATGCGGCACTTAAAACCTGAGCGGGGCTGTCCTGGGCACCCATTGAGAACACGCCCGGCCCCCTGCGAAGGCTCTCGCCCACATCGCCACACAGCCGGGCAGCGAACCCGCAGCGGCATTTGCGCCTGTCCTCTTAAAAGTTTTCCCAATCGTCCTCTCCGCTCTGAGTCGCCTTGCCGGTCGTCGAAGACGCCGCTGTTGATGTTGCTGCTGCAGCGGCGGTGGGGGCCGTCGCCTTCGCTGTCGCACCTCGTTGGACCGCAGGGACGACGACTTGGCGCCTCGCCGCCCCTTCTGCTTTAAGCGCCTGCTTCACCATCGATGTACCCGAAGAAGCCGGAGCAGGCTGCCTCGCCGACGTGGCACGCGCCGCACCTATCGCGGCTTGCGCGGGGCCATAGCTGGCGGCGCTGACCTTGAACATGGACACCACCTGCGCCAGCTGGTCGGCCTGTTCGCGCAGGCTCTGAGCGGCGGCGGCGCTTTCCTCCACCAAGGCGGCGTTCTGTTGCGTCATCTGGTCAAGATTGCCGATGGCCTGATTGACCTGCGAGATACCAGCGCTCTGCTCCGAAGAGGCCGAGGTGATTTCGCCAATCATGTCCGTCACCTTCTGCACGGATTGAACGATGTCGGTCATGGTGGCGCCCGCGTCAGACACCAGGCGCGACCCGGTTTCGACCCTTTCCACACTGGCACTGATGAGGGTCTTGATCTCCTTGGCGGCATCGGCGCTGCGCTGGGCCAGGCTGCGCACTTCGCTGGCCACCACGGCAAAACCGCGTCCCTGTTCGCCCGCACGGGCCGCTTCCACAGCCGCGTTCAGCGCCAGGATGTTGGTCTGGAAGGCAATGCCGTCGATGGTACCGATGATGTCGGAGATCTTCTTGCTGCTGTGATTGATGTCTTCCATGGTGGCAACCACCTGGGTGACCACCTCGCCGCCCCGGCGGGCTACACCGGTCGCGCCTGCCGCCAGTGTGCTGGCCTGCTGCGCACTGCCCGCGCTTTGCTGGATGGTGGCGGTGAACTGCTCCATCGCAGCGGCCGTCTCCTGCAGGTTGCTTGACGTTTGCTCGGTACGGGCCGACAAGTCGTGGTTGCCCGTGGCAATCTCGGCGCTGGCAATGGCAATGCTGTCGGTGCTCTGGCGCACCTGATGCACCATGCGGCCCAACGCGCTGCTCATGGTGTAGAGCGAGCGCAGCAGGTCACCAAACTCATCACCGCGTGTGACGGACTCTTGCGCGCTCAAATCGCCGCCCGCAATGCGCTCGGCCAGCCCGTGGGCCTGCTCGAGCGGACGCTGGATGCTGCCGATCAGGTAATAGGCCCCCACGATGATGGCCAGCAGCAGCACGGCCACAGCCACCGCTGCGATCTTCACGGTCAGCATGCGCTCGGCCGCCATGGCCTTTTGCGTGTCTTCGGCATTTTTCTGCTGCTGCTGCACAAAGTCGCGCAGCGTGGTGATGTACGCCGTGACCGAGGGGTTGTACTTCTGGTTGATGAGCGTTACGGCCTGGTCCTGCTGGCCGTCGCCCTTGAGCTTGCGGGCCTCGCCGCGCAGGTCGACCATGGTCTTGCGCGCCGCAGCAATCTTGCCCATCTGCGCCTTGTCGGCCTCAGACAGCGCCATCGACTCCAGCGACTTCTGCACCTCGCTGATCTGCGCGGATGTGGCCGCGATCACATCCTTGAATTCAGCCTCCACGGCCGGGTCGTTGCTGACGATGAGCGCCTGTGTGCGCGCCGCATTGGTTTCTGTCAGGCCCGACCAGCGCAACGCTGCCTGCACGCGCGCGTTCATCTCTTTGCCAACGGCATCGGCGTGCGCCTGCACCTTGGCCGAACGGTAGGCCGCAAAGCCCACTACCGCCACCAGCATGACCACAATGAGGATCACTGCTGCCCAGAGTTTGTGGGCCATTCGAAGCTGGTTGAGCATGGTTGTCTCCTGCTGTGTTGTGCTTGTGTGTGCAGATGTTGCGCGCATCTTCACAATTGCACAAACTCTGGCTCAGCACATCAGGGTCTGCCCTGCCCGTGTATCTCCCACAGCCAAGCCGCCTGCCCTTGCCTGGAGCAGCGTGTGGCGGCGTTGTGGCGGCGCCAGCATCCCCGCGGCCAGAGCGCGTTGCACTGATCAGCGTTGTGGCGCATTACCCTCCGTTTTCTGGTCCGGCAACACCCACCGCGGTCGGGTTCACGCGCATGGTCGAAGACAGGGCACTGGCCTGCATCCATTTTTCAGAGGCCAATGACCCCATGATTTCTTGCAAGCACCCGCCGCGCATGCTTCTCGGCACCACCCTTCTGATGGCGCTGGGCCTGTCTGGATGCGCTGCCACCATTGGCCAGGAAGGGCTGGAACAACGCACCTCGGCCGCCCTTGGGCGCCAGGTGGGCGCCTTCACCATCTCCAACCAGACCACGGAGACCGGTGGCCGAATCAATTACACCGCCAAAACCACCGACGGCGCCCCCTACCAGTGCTACATGTATGCGGCCACGGGGTTCCAGAAAGCCATGTCGTTTGGACAAACACCCGATTCCGATGCGATCTGCACGGCCATGGTCGGCAAGGGCGGCGCAGCCGCAGCCGCCCCTGCTGCCTGCAACGCGCTGAGCAAAGCGGCCGGAAAATGCTGAAGCACTGACCCGCCGTGCAGCGGGTCGTCAGTCGGCGGTGCGCAGGAAAAATCAAATCCTGCGCCAGCGCAGGTGCCCGCATCGGGATCACCCTGCACAAAACCCAGTTTGTGATTCTCTCGGGACCGTCAGTGGTTAGAGCCGGCTGCACGCCATGGCGTGGCGGTGCAGCCCGTCCAGCGTGGGTGCACGCCCCGGCTCACTCCACCCGCGTCACTGCATTCGGTTTGAAGCCCAGGTCGGCCGCCTTGCCCTTGCGGCCACGCGCGGCACGGGCGTTGTTCAAGCTGCGAATCTCCAGCGTCTCATCGCGCTGTTTGCCGCCCCGGCCAATGCCGTCCAGCCGAATGCTGCGCGTGTAGGCGGCAGCACCCGCCAGCGTGTCCTTGTCTTCCAGATCGATCAGCATCAGGCCGCGGCCACCGTTGGCCATGGTCTTCAGCTCGGAGACCTCGAACGTCAGGATGCGCCCGCCTGTGGACGCGCAGGCCACGTGCGTGGCAGGCAACACCGGCTTGCTGCCTGTGCCGCCTGCTGCGTGCGAAGGCACGCACACGGTTTCGCCCTCGCCCAGCGTAAGAAAGGCCTTGCCGCCCTTTTGGCGGGACACCATGCTCTCCACAGCCGCCAGAAAGCCGTAGCCGCCAGAGTTGGACAACAGCAGCGTGGCGTTGGCGGGCCCCGCAAAATAGTGCAGCAACTGCGTGCCGGTTTCCAACTCGATGAGCGTGGTCACGGGCTGGCCATCTCCCCGCGCGCCAGGCAGCAGCGACACCGCCACCGAATACACGCGGCCATTGCTGCCAAAGGCCAGCAAGGTGTCCACTGTGCGGCATTCAAACGTGCCATAAAGCCCGTCGCCCGCCTTGAAGGCAAAGCTGGCCGCCTCGTGGCCATGGCCGGTGCGCGCACGCACCCAGCCCTTCTGCGAGACGATCACCGTCACAGGTTCGTCCACCACCTTCACTTCGGCCACGGCCTTTTTCTCGGCCTGGATCAGCGTGCGGCGCGGATCTGCAAACGTTTTGGCATCGCCCTCAATTTCCTTGACCATCGTGCGGCGCAAGGCGGCCGGGTTGTTCAGGATGTCTTCCAGCTTGCCTTGGCTTTCGCGCAGTTCTTTCAGTTCCTGCTCGATCTTGATGGCTTCCAGACGCGCAAGCTGGCGCAGACGGATTTCAAGAATGTCCTCGGCCTGGCGGTCACTGAGGTTGAAGCGCGCAATCAGCGCGGCCTTGGGCTCATCCGATTGGCGGATGATGGCAATCACCTCGTCGATGTTGAGCAGCACGATCTGCCGCCCTTCGAGGATGTGAATGCGGTCCAGCACCTTGCTCAGGCGGTGCTGGCTGCGGCGGGTGATGGTGGTCTGGCGGAAGGCGATCCACTCTTCCAGCATCACCCGCAGCGACTTCTGCACGGGCTTGCCATCGAGCCCCACCATGGTCAGGTTGATGGGTGCCGAAGTTTCCAGGCTGGTGTGGGCGAGCAGCGCCGTGATCAGCTCCTGTTGCGGCGTCTTGCCGGTCTTAGGCTCGAACACCAGGCGCACAGGCGCATCTTTGCTCGACTCGTCGCGCACGACATCCAACACGGCCAGCATGCTGGCCTTCAGTTGCGTCTGGTCCTGCGTGAGCGCCTTCTTGCCGGTCTTGACCTTGGGGTTGGTAATTTCCTCAATCTCT
>JBCNOJ010000316.1:0-6255 GCA_039593925.1 Acidovorax sp. | reverse complement strand
TGGATGACAGCGGCGAGAACATCGACCCGCACAAGGTCTGGGCCCGCATGATGATCAACGAGAAGCCCGGCGGCCACGGCGAGCGCTCGGTGGCCGTGGGCACCATCGACATGGCGGTGTGGGACGCCACGGCCAAGATCGCCGGCAAGCCGCTGTTCCAGCTGCTGGCCGAACGCTACGGCAACGGCACACCCAACCCGCGCGTGTTCGTCTACGCCGCTGGCGGCTACTACTATCCTGGCAAGGGCCTGGACGGCCTCAAGAAGGAAATGGAAAGCTACCTGGCGCGCGGCTACTCGGTGGTCAAGATGAAAATCGGCGGCGCCACGCTGGCCGAAGACTGCGAGCGCATCGAGTCGGTGCTCAAGATCCTGGGCCCGGGCCAGCAACTGGCGGTGGACGCCAACGGCCGGTTCGACCTGGCCACCGCCATCGACTACGGCAAGGCCCTGTCGCAGTACCCGCTGTTCTGGTACGAAGAAGCCGGCGACCCGCTGGACTATGAGCTGCAGGCCAAGCTGGGCGAGGTCTACAAGGGCCCCATGGCCACGGGCGAGAACCTGTTCTCGATGCAGGACGCGCGTAACCTGATCCGCCACGGCGGCATGCACAAGGACCGCGACTGGCTGCAGTTCGACTGCGCGCTCAGCTACGGCCTGGTGGAGTACCTGCGCACGCTCGACATGCTCAAGGAATACGGCTGGTCCCCCAGCCGCTGCATTCCACACGGGGGCCACCAGATGTCGCTGGCGATTGCGGCAGGCCTGGGCCTGGGCGGCAACGAGAGCTACCCCGATCTGTTCCAGCCCTACGGTGGCTTCCCCGATGGCGTGAAGGTCGAGAACGGCTACGTCACGCTGCCGCCGCTGCCGGGCATCGGCTTCGAAGGCAAGTCGGACCTGATTGCGGAGATGTGCGCGCTGGCATCCTGACGGACGACTGGACGCAAAAAAGGCACGCCTTGGGCGTGCCTTTTTTGCGTCCAGCGCAGCGCTCAGGTCGCTGAGCAGGTAAAGCTCTCTGCCTTGCTCGGGTCACCCGTACCGTTGTAGCGCGGGAATTGGGGGTACTCGCACACCGGGCGCTGGGCCACTGGCGTGCTCGTGCCCGGGGCGAACTTCGTGGCGACCAGCTTGTCAGGCGCCGCGCCCTTTTCCACCCAGGCGTCCATGGCGGCCAGCAGGTCGATGGAGCGCGGCTCGGTGCCCGCGCCGTCCAGGTCATGCCCGTTGGAGGGCGAGGTGACCATGCGTGCAAAGGTCTGTACCTTGCCGGCGCCCAGGCGCTGTTTCACCGTGTCGAAGTATTGCGCCGTGCGGTACAGCGACACGCAGGTGTCGCCCAGGCCGTACCAGATCAGCAGCTTGCCGCCGTTGTCGGCAAAGGCGGAGATGTCCGGGTCCGTGCCGTCGATCATCTCGGCCAGCCGGCTGTACTGCGCCTGGTACTGCGTGGGGTCGTGGGTCAGGATGTTGGCGTTGGGGTTGCCTTCCACCAGGCGCGCAGCTTCGGTCACGGCCATGTGGTTGAACGAGTCGGGCGTGTCAAAGCTGGTGCCGAACATGTACGACTGCCAGTCCGAGGTGGACGCGCCGCCCCGGCCATAGCGCGGGTAGCCCACGGCACCGCGCGACAGGGTCACGGGCGTCTTGTGGTCGCTGTAGATGAGGCGGATGGACTCGATCTGCCCGGCCGTCAGGCAGCTGTCGTTGTCCGCGCCCTGGCACAGCAGGTCGGTGGGCACGTAGTTGCAGGCCTCGATGTTGCCGATGATGCCGTCCTTGAGGCCATCGAGGCCGTCGCACGCCGCCACCTCGGCCTTGGCATACAGCGCGATTTTGGCGGGGCTCATCCAGTTCTCGCGGCTCTTGAAGATGTGGCGCAGCACCGTGGGCCCCAGGTTGACCTGGTGCGCCTGCTGGGCGATGGCGGGCTCCATGGCGACCACGCCGTCGTAGTCCTTGGGGTACTTCTGCGTGGAGATGAGCCCCGAGCGCCCACCGTTGGAATGGCCCATGTGGTAGCGCCGGGTGGGACGCTTGCCGTAGAACTCGGTTGCGATGGCGGTGCCCACCTCCAGCACGAAGTGGTTGGCGTCGAACGCGTGGTTGCGCAGCGCCACGTCGCTCTTGCCCCAGGCAAAGCCGCGGATCTGGTGGCCGGAGTCGGAGCTGATCTTCACGTACGGGTTGGCCGACGGGCCCACTAGCTGCTGGTACCACGGGTCGTCGGTGGGGATGAAACCGTCAAAGCCGCCACCGCCAATGGTCAGCGTCTTGCCGTTCCACTGCGCGAGCGTGGGCAGCTCCACCGCCCAGTGGATGGTGGACTCGGGCGACGAGACGATCTGCCCGCGCACGATGCACACGTCGGGCAATGTGTCCTCGGCCTTGCGCAGCTCGGTGCGGGTGACCTTGGCGCCATGGGGCAAGGCGGTGGATGTGTAGGCCGCGCAGGCTTCGGCCAGGGGCTTGCTGGCCAGCGGAGGGTTGGCGTCGCCACCACCACCGCAGGCGGCCAATGCCAGCGCAGTGCCCACGCCCGCCAGAGGCCAAGCCCAGCGGCGCGGGCTGGCGATGGTGGAGGGGGGGGAGGGAGCCAAGAACGGGGCCTTGGAGGATGGGTCGGCTGCGCCCGGGTGGGCCAGGCTGCGGGTGGGGAACATGCGCAAGTCTCCTGTTGTGAAAGTTCTTCGGGAGCCCGGTGGCTCCGGCCGGAACGATAGGAAAAGCAAGCGCGTTTGAAGCCTCTGCAAATGCAGAGGGAGCGGGAAAGTACCAGGGTGCGGCGGCGCCTAGGCAAGAAAGGCAGGACGCGCCATTGCGAGCCGTCATTGCAGGCTGCGTTTGCAGGCTGGGGGCGCTGGCGGGCGTGGCGAGCGCGTTGGGGGGCTCAGGTGCGGCGCAGTGCCGCCACCAGCTCCAGCTTGTTGCTCACGCCAAGGGCCGCGTAGGCGGTGCGCAGGTAGGTGCGCACCGTGGCGGGCGTAAGGCCCAGCGACGCAGCGATGTCCTTGTGCGAATGGCCGTGTGCGTACAGCATGGCTACGCTCAGCTCGCGCGGTGCCAGGGTCGGTTTGTGCTGCGGCGAGGCGATGCTGATGGCCACCAGGGGCCCACAGGGTTCCAGCCGCAGCCGCACGGCCTTGCCCAGCACCAGGTTGCAGGGTGCGCGCGTGAGGGCCTGTACCACGGTATCGGGCAGTTGGGGCCCCGCCCAACCCGGGAAGGCCTCCCCCAGCGCTAGGCTGATGCGCAGGCCGGCAAACAGCAGCCCGCCCGAAGGCTGGGCCAGCGCAAAGCCATCCCACGGCCGGCTGGGCGAATCGCTTTGCAGCCGCTGCAGCCGGTGGTGCCAGTGCTGCAGCAGGTGTGCCACGAATTCACCGAAGAGCACGGTCTCGGCATTGCTGAATTCAGGGCGGCTGCGCGGCCGGTAGATGGAGACAAAAAACAGCAGCCCGCTGTGCGGCAGTTCCGCCGTCAACGCCATGCAATGGTGCAGGCCATGCCGTTCGGCGAAGGCCACGATGCGCGGGTCTTCAGGTGGGCCATTGATCACGTCGCGCTCGCGGATCACCTCGCCCAGGCGCTCCATGGACCGCAGCGCGAATTGATCGACGGCAGACAAGCCGTTCCATTCCTTCGCGAAGTCCTGGCTCAGCCCGATGCTGCCGTGCAGCCAGTTGCGCGGGCCGGTTTGCACATCGCCTGCAGAGACCTCGCCCCACCACGCGGCGTCGAAGGGCACCAGGCCTTGCAGCGCCACCAGGGCCTGCTGCAGCAGGTGCTGCGGCGGCGTGCCGTGCGCCAGGGCCGAGAGCTTAAGCAGGCTGCGGCTGAGGGTGCGCACGGGGTCTGCGGCGGGGGCGGTTGCTTTCTCGGCAGCGCGCCGGGGCGCAGCGGCGGTCATCGGCATGGGGGTGGCACCCTCATGCACGCGCTGTTCGCAAAGGCCATGGTGTTGTCTCCTGGTTTTTTTGCGGATGGTAGCGGGCCGGCCGCCCAAGCACAGGGGCGGCATGCACAAGCCGTGTCCATCACCGGTGGGCAGGCAGGCTGCACCACACCAGTCCGCAGAAACAAACCGGCCCGGCCACGCGACGCTGAACGCATCGCACGGGCCGGGCCTCGCGGGAGAACGCAGCGCCAGACGGCGGCGCCTGCAAATACTATGTTTTTTATAGCTGCCGGCGCTCTACCATCAAGCGTCGGTTGTCATTTTGGCTTGAAAAATCAGGCTGACAATCCATCCACCGCCTGGAACATCGACTGGCGCGCCTGGCTAACGATCTGACCCTTCCATTCATCGGTATCCGTGTAGAACGCGGCCAGCATCTGCGCTTTGATCTGCGCGGCCTTGTCGGCGGGGGTTTCGGGGTGCAGGTTGAGCCATTGTTCAGCGCGGATGGCGTTCATCACGTCGAGCACGGGCACGGTGCCGTATTCCATCGCAATGCCGGTGCTTTCGGCATGGGGGCATTCGTCGTAGATCGAGTTCCACATCAGCCCGGTGAGAAAGGCCGAGGCCGACGATCCGTCGTAGATGGACGTGACCGGCGTGGCGCCACCACCGTCCCACCAGGCGCGCGCGCGGGCCACGGACACGGCATCGTCCTTGCCGGCGTAAATGCGCTCACCGTGGCCGCTGGGGCCCAGGCCCGTGTGGAGGTCGATCCAGGCGATCTTTGAAGCGCTGGCGCCATGCTGGCGCAGCACCTGGCGCAGCGTGCGGTTGCTCCAGGTGGGCTCGGTGCCGCCAAAGAACACGCCTTGCGGAAACTCGTGCTGGCCCTGCGAGATGGCAGCTTGCCAGGCGGCCTCGCCCTTGGTGGCGATGTACTGCATCACGGCGGCCTGGTTCTCGGGGCCGGGCGGCCATTGCTCGGGCAGCAGCAGGGGCTGCACTTCGCGGTAGGCGGTATTTACCGGCAGGGGCTTGCTGAAGTCCTGGAAGTTGCGGTTCAGGTCCACGTTTTCGTGTGTGAAGCGGCGCAGGTGCGAGAACCCGTAGGGGTTGAGCGCATGGATGTAGAGCGTGGCCACACCGGCATCGCGGGCCTTGGCGCGCCACTCGGCATCGTGCAGCGCAAACACCTGCACGCCGCTGCCGCAGTAGCCTTCCACGCCATGGCAGGCGCTGCTCACAATGAGCAGTTTTTTGGCATCGGCCGGGCCGTCACGCACCACGTCCATGGCCAGGTCTTCACCGTCGCGGCCCTTGAGCGGGTGGGCGTGCGATTCGATGGGCAGGCCGGCGGCCGCCGCTGCTTCGAGAAACTTCTTGCGGGCCTCGGCGTAGCTGGACGAGAAGGCTTCAACGATTCCGGTCATGGACTGGGCTTTCTGGGGTCAGTGTGGAAAGAAAAAGAAAACCCGGGCACGCGCTCCGCATGCGCCCGGGTGGAGGGTGGTCAACGGGTGTCAGGCCGCTTTGGCGGGCTGTGCCAGCCAGTCTTCAGCCAGCTTGACCCAGTAGGTGGCGCCCAGCGGAATCAGGTCGTCGTTGAAGTCGTAGCTGGGGTTGTGCAGCATGCAGGGGCCGCCGCCGTGGCCCATCTCGCGGTGGGCGCCGTCGCCGTTGGCGATGAAGCAGTACGCGCCGGGCTTGGCCTGCAGCATGTAGGCAAAGTCTTCGGCGCCCATGGTGGGCTCCTGAACCACCACACGCTCTTCCCCCACGATGCCGGTCATGACCTTGCGGGCAAACTCGGCCTCGGCGGGCGAGTTGACGGTGGGCGGGTAGTTGCGCACGAACTCGAACTCGCAGGTGGCGTCGTGCGCAGCACAGTGGTTCTCGGCGATCTGGCGCATGCGCTTTTCGATGAGGTCCGTCACTTCGGTGGTGAAGGTGCGCACCGTGCCCTGCAGCTCGACGCTGTCGGGCACCACGTTGGTGGCCTCGCCCGCGTGGATCATGGTGACCGAGATCACGCCTGCATCCACCGGCTTCTTGTTGCGGCTGATGATGGTCTGGAAAGACTGCACCATGCCGCAGGCAATCGGCACCGGGTCAATGCCGGTGTGGGGCAGGGCGGCATGGCCGCCCTTGCCGCGGATGGTGACCTTGAATTCGCTGGTCGACGCCATCACCGGGCCGGGGCTCACGGCAAAGGTGCCCACGGGCATGCCGGGCCAGTTGTGCATGCCGTACACGGCTTCCATGGGGAACTGCTCGAACAGGCCGTCTTCGATCATCACGCGGGCACCGCCGCCGCCCTCTTCGGCCGGCTGGAAGATCAGGTACACGGTGCCG
>JBCNOJ010000315.1:0-6288 GCA_039593925.1 Acidovorax sp. | reverse complement strand
TGTGTGTGAAAGGGTAGCCCCCCCCTGAGCCGCGGCTCGGTTTCCCGCCGGGGGACGACGCCCTCGCGGCGGGGCGGCGCGGCCAGTCTATGCCCTTGCTTGGCGTCTCTCGCCTGAGCCGCGCCCATTGCGAAGTACTACAGAAATTACTACATTTTTGATAGCTACTAGCGCCTATCCATAAAGCGCTACAGCCGATTTTTATGCATACAACAGAACAAAAAGAAATGCTGCGCTCTGCCCACCCGGTGGAGCCCCACATGCGCACGCAGGCGCTGGACGCCTTGCGCGATATCGAAGCCCAGCACGACGTGACGGTGCTCTTTGCCTGCGAATCCGGCAGCCGGGGCTGGGGCTTTGCCTCGCCCGACAGCGACTACGACGTGCGCTTCATCTACGTGAACCGCCTGCCCTGGTACCTCACGGTCACACCCGGCCGCGATGTGATCGAAGTGCCCATCAGCGGTGACCTGGACATCAACGGCTGGGATCTGCGCAAAGCCCTGGGCCTGATGCGCGAATCGAACCCCACGCTGCTCGAATGGCTGCGCTCGCCCATCGTCTACCGCGAAGTGGCGGACACCATGGCGCAGTTCCGTGCGCTGGCGGCCCAGGTGTTCTCCAACGCCAAGGGCTGGCACCACTACGCGTCGATGGCCAAGAAGAACTTTCGCGAGCATCTGCAGGCCGACGAGGTGCGCTACAAGAAGTACCTGTACGTGCTGCGCCCACTGTTGGCCGCGCGCTGGATACGCACGCAACCCGGTGTGCCGCCCATGCGCTTTGCCGAGCTGGCCCAGCACACGCTGGACCCGGTGGCCGATGCGGCGCTGGTCGATGAAATCAACGCCCTGCTGGAGGTGAAGATGCGCGCGGGCGAAGCCGCCACCAGCCCGCGCTGGCCAGGCATCCATGCGTTCATCGAGACCGAACTGGCGCGCAACGCGGCAGAGCCGGTGCAGCCACTGCCCGTGCCTGGCAATGCCGCGCTGGATACGCTGCTGCATGACACGGTGCTGCGCTACCAGCGCTGACGCTTCCCCATCACAACAAGAACAACACCATGCAAACCGTACACGCCCTGTCCCCGTCGCAACTCACCGAGTTTTTGCTGAACGTCGCCATCACCCGTCCCGTCTTCATCTGGGGCCCGCCGGGGGTGGGTAAGTCTGCGCTGGTGGAGCAGTTTGCCCGCAGCGTGGGGCTGGAGTGCGTGTCGCTGCTGGGCAGCCAGCTTGCGCCGGAGGACTTGATGGGCGTGCCCCAGATCATCGATGGGGTGAGCCGCTTTCGCCCGCCCGCCATGATTGCGCGCAAGGAGCCCTACTGCATCTTTCTGGATGAGCTCAATGCCTGCTCGCAGGATGTGCAAAAGGCCTTCTACAGCCTGATCCACGACCGGCGCGTGGGCGAGTACACCCTGCCGGAGGGCTCCATCGTCATTGGCGCGGGCAACCGCGCGCAGGACTCTGCCATCGTCAAGCCCATGTCATCGGCTCTGATGAACCGCATGGTGCATGTGCACATGAAGGTGTCGGCCTCCGAATGGCTGACCTGGGCCACGGCCAATGCCATTCACCCCCTGGTGCTGGAGTATCTGCAGCAGCGCCCTGACCACCTGTGGAGCGCCCCGCCCAAGCACGAGGAGCCGTTCTCTACGCCCCGCTCGTGGCACATGCTCAGCGATGCGCTGCACGCGTTTGGTGATGCGCCCTCGGCCTCGATGGTGGAAGCACTGGCCTATGGCTGCCTCACGCCCCAGCATGCGGCGCAGTTCAAGGCGTTTGGCAAGCTGGCGGCCGACCGACACCGGCTGGAAGCCATCTTCAAGGGCGATGCGCGCTGGCCCCACGCCCCCGAAGACCGCGATGTGCTGTACTTTCTGGCGCAGGCCTTCCGCGCCCGGCTCATCAAGGCCTTGCCGCAAGACAAGAGCGCGAACTCGGGGGAACTGCAAGCCCTGGTGCACCGCTCCAAAGCCATGCTCAAAGACTTGGCCCAGATCAGCCTGGAGATGGCGCAGATTGCCGTAGCCGAAGAGGCCGGGCAGACGCTTCCTGCCTGGTACATGATCGAAGTGGTGCGCGACCTGCCCCGCCTGGTGGAACGCCAGGCCAAACCCGCCTGAGCCCCATGGCCAAAACCAACCATAAGCCCAACCCGGCCACGCAGGCCTTTGATGCGGGCATGGCGATGGTGAAGGCGCACCCCATCTTTGGCCCACTGGCGCACCGCGTATCCTGGGTGCGCACTGCGGCATCGCTGTGCCCCGCCGATGGCTGGCTGGTGGTGCTGCGGCACGACGTGATCCACGTCCACCCCAAGCGCCATGCAGAGGCCGCCGAATGGGCCTTTGTGCTGGCGCGGGGTGTGCTGAGCTACGCCATGGACTTCTTCCAGCGCGACCGGGGCGACTGGGCGGCGTGGAGCGCAGCCTGCGATGTGGCAAGTACCCGCTTTTTGGCCACCGTGAAATTCGGCACCTGCCCGCACGACATGCAGATGCCGGTGGATGCCCCCGCATGGGACGAGGACCGCTGGTACCGCCAGTTTGGCGAAAACGGGGTGCCCGAGTGGGCTGCCGGACTGGGGTTGGCCGGTGCCCGCGCGACGAGCTTGCAAGCGCCCGGAGACTGGCCGCAGGCACCGCCCGCGCAAAGGCGCTATGGCTTTGCCAGCACACAGGAAACCTGGAGCGAAGTCTTTGCCGCAGGTATTGCCAACTCGGTCACGCAGGCGGTGGAGATTGCCGCAGGCACCCGCACCGCGCTGGGCGCCAACACACGCAGCGCACCGCGCAGCGTGACCGAACGCGCACGCAGCTGGTTCATCAGCAGCTTTCCTCTGCTGGGGTCAATGGTGGCGGCGTTTGAGATTCTGGAAGATGCCGAGCTGTGCCGCCGCGAGGAGGTGATGGTGGCCGCCGTGGATGAGACCTTGCGCACCATCTACCTCAACCCCGCAGCGGGCCTGAGCGAGCAGGAAACCCGCTTTGTGCTGGCCCACGAAATTCTGCACGTGGCCCTGCGCCACATGGACCGGCAGCGGGGGCGAGACCACTACCTGTGGAACGTGGCGTGCGACTACGTCATCAACGACTGGCTGATCCAGATGCAGGTGGGCAGCGCCCCGGCGCTGGGCCTGCTACACGACCTGGAGCTGCGCAGCCTCTCAGCCGAGGAGGTGTACGACCGCATCGTGGTGGACCTGCGGCGCATGCGCAAACTGCAAACCCTGGCGGGCCAGCAGGGCGACATGCTGCAGCGCCGTCTGCGCACCGATCGTGTGCCGTTTACCGATCTGGATGCGTTCTACAAGGAGCAATTGGGCAAAGGCCTGATGCTGCACGAATCGCAAGGCCGGGGCTTGCTGCCTGCGGGACTCCTGGAGGAAATCCGCGCGCTGCTGCAGCCGCCCATTCCGTGGGAGGTGGAGCTGGCGCGGTGGTTTGACCACCACTTTCCACCCATCGAAAGCCGGCGCACCTATGCGCGCCTGAGCCGCCGCCAATCGGCCACGCCGGATATTCCGCGCCCCCATGTGGGCCCCGACAGCCGCTGGCGCGACGGACGCACGTTTGGCGTGGTGCTCGACACCTCGGGCTCGATGGACAAGCACACCCTGGCCAAAGCCTTGGGCAGCATTGCCAGCTACGCCGAGGCCAAGGACGTGCCTGCCGTGCGGGTGGTGTGCTGCGATGCCGCGCCGTATGACCTGGGCTACCTGCCCGCGCAGGACATTGCGCACCGGGTACAGATCCAGGGGCGCGGCGGCACCGTGCTGCAACCCGCCATCAACCTGCTGGAGAACAGCGCGGACTTTCCGAAGGAAGGCCCGCTGCTCATCATTACCGACGCGGACTGCGACCACCTGGATGTGCGCCGCCCACATGCTTACCTTTTGGCCCCGGGGCGGCGCTTGCCGTTCACGCCCCGGGGCGATGTTTTTACGATGAACTGATGGAACTGACCGAATCAATCACCCGCAACCAAGAGTTCCTCACCCTTGACGGCTCCACCGGCGAAGGCGGCGGGCAAATCCTGCGCACGGGCCTGGCGCTGTCCATGGTCACCGGCCGGCCGCTGTATATCACCCGCATCCGCGCCGGGCGCCCCAAGCCGGGGTTGATGCGCCAGCACCTGGCCTGTGTGCAGGCAGCCATGGCCGTGTGCGGCGGGCAGGCCGAAGGGGCGGAGTTGAACTCGCAAACGCTGCTGTTCACGCCCGGCGCGGTGCGTGCGGGCGACTACCGCTTTCAGATTGCAACGGCAGGCAGCTGCCTTCTGGTACTGCAGACCGTGCTGCCCGCGCTGATGCAGGCCGATGGCACGAGCACGGTCGAACTGCGGGGCGGCACGCACAACCCGATGGCGCCGCCGTTCGACTTTCTGGAGCGGGCGTTTGCCCCGCTGGTGCGGCGCCTCGGCGTGGGGCTGGAGCTGCAGCTCAAGCGCCGTGGCTTCTTCCCGGCCGGGGGCGGCGAAATCGTGGCGCATATCACCCCCGCAAGCCAGCCGCTGACGCCGGTGGATGTGCTGGAGCGCGGCCCGCTGGTGAACGGCTGGGCCGAGGCCCTGGTGCCGGGCCTGGCCGGCAACATCGCCCACCGCGAGCTGGAGACCCTGGGCCAGCGCATGGGTTGGACCTTCGAAGCCGACCAGCTGCGCCAGCCGCCCACACGCCAGAACGAAGGGCCGGGCAATGCGCTGATCGCCACGCTGGAGTACGCGCATATCACCGAAGTTTTCTGCCAGCTGGGCGAGCGCAGTCTCTCGGCCGAGCAAGTGGCCAAGCGGCTGGCAGAGGAGATCCGCGCGTACCAGCGAAGCACTGGCGCGCTGGGCCCACACCTGGCGGACCAGTGGATGCTGCCGCTGGCCCTGGCCGTGTGGCGCACCGGCCAGGCCGCCAGCTACACCTGCACCGAGGTCACGCCGCACACCACCACCAATGCACACACCCTTGCGCTGGGATTGCCCGTAGAGGTTCAGATCACGCCGATGGAGCGTGGGATGCGCGTGGACATTCAGCCCCTGGGCTGAGCGGTGTGACAGCGACGGCGTGGTGCCTACATCCTGGCTATATCCATATCACCAGGGCTGTAGAACAAGTGGTTCAGAATGCGCGTTACACCTTTGTCTTAGCACCTTCCACTTTTCAGGAGACGCCATGAAAGTTGACAACATTCTGCAAACCATCGGCAACACGCCGCACGTGCGCATCAACCGCCTGTTTGGCCCGGGTGCCAACGTGTGGGTCAAGTCAGAGCGCAGCAACCCCGGTGGCTCCATCAAGGACCGCATTGCGCTGGCCATGGTGGAAGACGCTGAAAAATCCGGCGCGCTCAAGCCCGGCGGCACCATCATCGAGCCCACCAGCGGCAATACGGGCATTGGCCTGGCGCTGGTGGCGGCTGTCAAAGGCTACCGCCTGATTCTGGTGATGCCCGACAGCATGAGCATCGAGCGCCGCCGCCTGATGCTCGCCTACGGTGCGCAATTCGACCTGACCCCGCGCGAGAAGGGCATGAAGGGCGCCATTGCCCGCGCGCAGGAGCTGCAGGCGCAAACGCCAGGCGCGTGGGTGCCGCAGCAGTTTGAAAACCCCGCCAACATTGACGTGCATGTGCGGACCACGGCCCAGGAAATCCTGGCGGATTTCCCGGACGGTATCGACGTGCTGATCACCGGCGTAGGCACGGGCGGCCACATCACGGGCGTCGCCCAGGTGCTCAAGGTCAAGTTCCCTCAGCTCAAGGTGTTTGCGGTAGAGCCTTCCGCATCGCCGGTTATCTCAGGTGGCGCCCCCTCGCCACACCCCATTCAAGGCATTGGCGCGGGCTTTGTGCCCAAGAATCTGGACACCAGCCTGCTGGATGGCGTGATCCAGGTCGATGCCGAACCGGCGCGTGAATACGCCCGCCGCGCGGCCCGCGAAGAGGGCCTGCTCGTAGGCATTTCGTCAGGCGCCACCCTGGCCGCCATTGCACAAAAGCTGCCCGAGCTGCCCGCGGTCGCCAAGGTGCTGGGCTTCAACTACGACACGGGCGAGCGTTACCTGTCGGTGGAAGGCTTCCTGCCTGCCTGAGCATGGCGCCAACCGCGCCAAAATGCACTCCCAGACGATCTGTCTGCGACATCGACCAAAGGGGCCCCTGGCCCCTTTTTTTCGTCCGGCGCAGCACACCAGTACGGCCAGCCGTCCTACAGCAGGCCGCCACCAAGGCCCGAACAATCTGGATAAGCGCCAAACCACCTCCTGTGGACTCCCCCATCGGGCGCATCTGCA
>JBCNOJ010000314.1:0-6308 GCA_039593925.1 Acidovorax sp. | reverse complement strand
GACTACAAGACGGCCGTGAAGGCGCTCAACATGGCGCTGTGCGTGAACTCCTTCGAGCCGGTTCCGCGCGGTTGATACATAGCGCCACGGTGTTCCCCAAAGCCCGCCGCGTGCGGGCTTTTTTTTGCGCGCGGCGCGCAGCATTGGCACGGGTGACGGCGGGGCCTTGACCTCGTTGATTGCCGGTGTTGGCTGGGGCATCGCTCGCCTCGGCACCACTGAGCCCGCAGGCAGTGACCCCGGCAGGCCACTGCGGCCGCGTTGCGGTATCAGCCGAGCAGTCTTTCGAACAAGTCCGCCCCACCCATCTGGCCGCCCTTGAGCATCAGTTCCAGCCCATTGCGGGCAGGGTCCGGGCTGTGTGCGCGGCTTAGGGTGACGCCGGGGCAGATCGTGGTCTGGTACGACAGCCCCCACAGCTGCAGCGCCTGCACCGCGTGGCTAGAGGTGTCGCCGCCTGCAATTCCTATACGGCGCAGCGGGGTGCCGTGGTCGGCCTGCGCTTGCACCACGCGCGCCACGAGGGCCGCGCTGGCCTGGGCCACGTGCGCGGCGGATGTGATGGGGGCCGTCGCGCCGTCTGAAGGGCCGGTATAGGCCAGCACATGCTGGCCGCTGCGCAGCAGGGCGCAGACTGTGTCTTGCAGGGTCTGTGCGTACCCGGTGTCGCTGCCCAGCTTTTGGGCGTCCACGGCAATGCGGTGGTAGGCGTTGGCGGCTTGCACCTGGACGGCTGTCAATGGGGACAGGCTGCCTGCCCATGCGAACACGGGGCCGCCGGCCGGGGCCAGCGGCGGGGCGGCCAGGGGAGCCCGGCGTGCCCAGTGGGCCACCACGGCCTGCGCAACGGCGCTGGAGCCCACTGCCAGCAGGCGGCCGTGGTGTTGAGACTGCTCCCACAGCAGGCGCCCCACGGCGGCCAACTGATCGGAATGGGTCAGATCGAGCAGGGTAGGAACCAAGGCGGGCGCAATGCCATCGTTGCTGCTGAGCAAAGCTTGCAGTGCAGCGTCCAACGATTCGGGCGAACCGCCGTACTGCGGGTAATGCAGCGCGGTGATGCCATCCAGCCCCTGGCGTGCCAGGTGCAGGCGCAAGTCGGCCTCCGCCATGGGGGTCACCGGGTGGCGGCTCATGGTGGGGTGGCGGTCGATGCGGTGCACGGTGCCGCCTGTGCCAGCGGCGGCAAACAGGTTGCTGAACGCGCAGTAGCGGCCCAGGCTGGGCTGCCCGCCCACAATGGGTACCCAGCGGTTGTTTACGGTGGGGTGCAGGGTTTTAATGGCGCAGGCGATGTTGCCGACGTGCGGGGCGCTGTCGAAAGTGGAGCACACCTTGTAGTGCAGCACGGGCGGAGCGACCTGTTGAAAAAATCGACCCACCTCGGTCAGCTCGGCTCGCATCGCCTCGGGCGCCATGGCGCGGGCGGCGCCGGCAATGCCCATGGCGTCCAGCGGGCCCGCTGCTGCCAGGGCCTCTGCGCTGGGCACGCCCATGAACAGCATGGACCGCAAACCCGCCTGCGCGAGCACGGCCAGCGTATCGGTGGCGCCGGTGAAGTCGTCGCCGTACCAGCCAAACCGGGGGGGCGTGGTGGTGGCCATGGCTCAGGGCTTCTTGCCGAAAAAGTCGATGGCGCGGCGCAGTTCGGGCGCGCGGGCTGCGCGCTGGGCCAGGGTTTCGCCGTTCTGCACGGCATCCCACGCCTGCTGCAGGCTGGCCACGCCAGCGGCGGCGCCGTCCGGATGGGCCAGGATGCCGCCGCCAGACATGAACAGCAGGTCGTTGCTGCGCACGCTGTCCCACGTGGCGGGCACCGTGCCGGCCCACTGGCCGTTGGAGAAGGCGGGCAGCACGCGGTCGTCCAGCCCGTCACAGAGCGGGGCCAGGGTGTCGTGCGCGGACTCGATCACCTCCTCATCGGTCTGCGAGAACTTGCCCTGCAGGCCGTGCACATGCATGTGGTCCACGCCCGCCAGGCGCCACAGCGTCTGCCATGCGTTGAACGAAAAGCCGAGTAACGGGTGGCGTGACAGGGCCCCGAAGCCGTTGCGGTGGCCGTGCAGCGCCAGCGGCGTGTGGCGGCGCAGCGTCTGCACGGCGGAGTAGCCGCACCAGTTCAGGCTGACCATCACACAACTGCCACCCTCGGCGGCAATCAGGTCTGCATGGCGGCGCATGGCATCGGTCTCGTCTGTGATGTTGAACGCCACCATCACGAGCTTGCCCGTCTTGTCCTGGTGGGCCCGCACGCGGCGCATCACGGATTTCACGCGGTCGGCCAGCGGGGCGTGCACCGGGTTGGCACACACCTCGTCATCCTTGATGAAGTCCACCCCGGATACGCACAGGCGGCCCGCCAGGTCACCCGTTTCCTCGGCCGACAGGCCCACGTTGGGTTTGATGATGGTGCCGATAAGCGGGCGGCCCTGCACGCCGGTCAGCGCGCGTGTGCCTGCGATACCTTGGCGGGGCATATCAAACTGCTCGCGGTAGGCGCGGGGCAGCTTCATCGACTCCAGTCGCAAGCCGGTGACCTCGCCCAGGTCGAACAGGTTGCCCGACACGGTGGCCGCCAGCGTCGGCAGGTTGGGGCCGATGTTGCCGCAGGGGAAGCTCACGCGCAGCCGGGCGCGCTGCCAGGTCTGCGGCGTGCCGAACATGCCGCGCCGCTGCATCCAGCCGTTGGGCAGCGAGGGGGTGGGCGCCACGTCCAGCAGTTCGACAGATTCGACCGTGGCGCGGGCGCGTTCGCGCAGCGCATCGGTCTCGCCCTCCACCCGGGTGAAGGTGCCACACGATTGCTCGCCCGCCAGCACCTCGGCCACGTGGGCGGGGTCCAGCGGGGTTTCGATCAGGTAGGTGGCTTCAAAGCGGTCTGGAGACATGAGTGAGTGCACTATGGTTTTGATAGCTGCTGGCGCTTATGGGATAAGCGCTAGAGGCCAATTTGGCTTGAAATTTTGAATCTGTTTCAGATCTTCGACAGATCCGGGAACGGCCGCACCGGGTTGGTTTTGCCGTCCCACGTTTCCGATTCCGAGCGGATCAGGTCGAACATGCGGCCCTTGGGGCCGGCCACTTCCGAAAGCTCGATCACCGTGCCAGGGTGGTACTCGGTGTCGAAGTACACAAACCGGCCCTTTTCGCCCACCTCGCCGCTCATCACGGGCTTGAAGCCCTCGGCCGTCAGGCGCGCCAGGTCGGCGTCGTAGTCGCTGGTCCAGTAGGCAACGTGCTGTAGCCCGGTGCGCCCGGCCTGCAAGAAGTCGCGGTACATCGACGGCACGTCGTTGCGCGTTTGGATCAGCTCGACCTGCACGTAGCCCGAATTGGCCAGCGCCACCGAGTTGTGCGGCTCGTGCGACTCGCCCCGGTAAACGTAGTTCTTGATGGGGACCTTGGGGTTGTAGAACCACGGGCCCACGCCCAGCGTCTTGCTCCAGTAGTCCATGGCGGCTTCGATGTCGTGGACCACATAGCCCAGTTGGCGGATCGCGCCGAAATGACGGCTCATAAGATTTCCTTTGGTGGTGATGGCTTGGGGCAAGGCAGGGCAGAGCCGGGCGGGTGGCATCGTTGCTCCCCGCCTCCATCACTGATCGCCCCGCCTACAGGCGGTGGTTTAAAAGGCGCTTACTTGGCGCCGTCGATGATTTCCTTGGGGATCGGCACGCCCGCGTACTTCACGTGGATGTCGTTGAGCTTGCCGTTGGCCAGGTTGGTCTTGATCCAGCCGTTGACGGCCTTCATCAGCTCGGGCTGGTTCTTGCGCATCGCCATGCCCAGCTGGTACGACTGCAGGATGAACTTGGTCTCGAACTCGCGTGAAGGGTTCTTCTTGGCGATGGCCGCGATGATGGGCGGCGTGATGGCCACGATGTCGGCTTGGCCCGTGGCGGCGGCGGTGATGGAGGCAGATTCGTCATCAAAGCGCACCACCTTGGCCTGCGGTGCGCGCTCGGTCAGGATCTTGTCTTGCGGGCCGCCGCGCGTCACGGCCACGGTCTTGCCAGCCAGGTCGTCGATGCTGGCGAGCTTCATGCTCTTGGGCGCGCCCACGGCCGCCTGGATGGCGCCGTAGGGAATCGAGAAGTCCACGGCCTTCTGGCGCTCGGGCGTGATGGAGAGCGACGAGATGACCAGGTCCACCTTGTTCGACAGCAGGTTGGGGATGCGCGCCGAGTTGGTGGTGTTCACGATCTCCAGCGTCAGGCCCAGATCCTTGGCCAGCAGTTCGGCCGCTTCCACGTCCGAGCCCACAGGCTTCATCTTCTCGTCCACGTAGCCATAAAACGGCGCCCCGAAGTCGATGCCCACGCGCAGCTTGCCGGCGGATTTGATCTCGGCCAGGTCTGCCATGGCGGGCAGGCACAGGGCGGCTGCGGCGGTGGCGAGCAGGGCGCGGCGCAGGATGCGGGTGCGGGAAGCGGTCATGTGAAATGTCTCCTAGTGGTTTTTGGCAAGGGAATCAAAAAAGAAACGGATCACAGCCCGTGCGACAGAAAGTCGCGCAGCTCGGCCGTTTGCGGGTTCTTCAGCATGCCGCCGGGGCCTGTCTCCCAGACCTTGCCCTCGTGCATGTAGATCACGGTGTCGGCCACGCGCGCAGCAAATTCCATTTCGTGGGTGACCAGCACCATGGTCATGCCGCCCTGGGCTAGCGATTCGATGACGCGCAGCACCTCACCGGTAAGCTGTGGGTCCAGCGCCGAGGTCACTTCGTCGAACAGCATCACCTGCGGCTCCATGGCCAGCGACCGGGCAATGGCCACGCGCTGCTGCTGGCCGCCCGATAGCTGCTCGGGGTAGGCCTGCGCCTTGTCGGCCAGGCCCACCTGCTGCAGGGTGCGGGCGGCAATGGCGCGCGCCTGGGCGGCGGGCAGGTTCTTGACGGCCTTGGGCGCGAGCGTGATGTTCTGCTCCACCGTCAGGTGCGGGAACAGGTTGTAGCTCTGGAACACGATGCCCACGTCCTGGCGCAGCTGGCGCAGGTCGATGGCCGGGTCGTGCACCGCGTGGCCGCACACGTGGATGGTGCCGCTGTCGATGATCTCTAGTCGATCGATGCAGCGCAGCGCCGTGCTTTTGCCCGACCCGCTTTTGCCGATGATGGCCACCACCTGGCCCTTGGGGATAGCGAACGACACGCCCTTGAGCACCTGGTTGTTGCCAAAGCTCTTGTGCACGTCCTTCAGTTCAACGACGGTGTGCGCAGGCGAAGCCGCTGACTGGGAGGGTTGCACGGCAGCGTCTCGGGCGAGGTTCATGGTGTCTTCTCGTTTCATGCGGTGGTCACAGAAGGGGTGGCTGTGCCACGGTTTCCAAACTGCTGGCGCTGCTCCAGCTTGCGGCTCCAGACCGACAGCGGGTAGCACATCGCGAAGTACACGATGGCAATCAGCAGGTACACGGTGAACGGCTGGAAGATGGAGTTGTTGATGAGCTGCCCGGCACGCACCAGCTCGATGAACCCCACGATGGACGCGAGCGATGTGTTCTTGACGATCTGCACCATGAAGCCCACCGTGGGTGGCGTGGCAATGCGCACCGCCTGGGGCAGCACCACCAGCCGCATGCGCTGGGTGCGCGACAGGGCCAGGCATTCGGCCGCCTCCCACTGCGTGCGCGGCACCGATTCGATGCAACCGCGCCAGATTTCGCCCAGGTAGGCACTGACGTAAACAATCATCGCGATGCTGGCGGCCACGATGGCGGGCAGCTCCAGCCCCATGATGGACAGGCCGAAGTAGCACAGGAACAGCACCACCAGCAGCGGCGTGCCCTGGATGATCTGGATCCACGCAATAGTGGCCCAGCGCACCGCCTTGATGGGGCTGACGCGGCACAGCGCAATCACGCCCCCGGCCAGGCCGCCGCCCACAAAGGCGATCAGCGACAGGCCGATGGTCCACAGCGCGCCGAACAGCAGGTACTGCAGGTGGTAGGCATTCAGTCCGCCGTCGATCATTTGGCGCTCCTCAGTTTGCGTTGGCGCGTGAACACGATCTGGCCGAACAGCCACAACCCGGCCCGCATCAGCAGCGACAGCAGCAGGTAGGCCACGGCGACCAGGATGTAGGCCTCAAAAGGACGGAAGGTTTCGGACTGCACGCGGGCCGCGATGGCCGTCAGCTCCTCCACCGAGATCTGCGAGGTGATGGACGAGGCCAGCATCAGCAGCACGAACTGGCTGGTGAGTGCGGGGTAGACCTTCTCCATGGCCGGGCGCAGCACTACATGCCAGTACACCTGGCGCCGCGTGAGACCCAGGCATTCGGCGGCCTCGATCTGGCCCTTGTGGATGG
>JBCNOJ010000313.1:0-6337 GCA_039593925.1 Acidovorax sp. | reverse complement strand
ACGCGCGGCGGATGCCGCTTGGGATTTCTACTTGGTTCTGGTAGAAGCCGTGCCCGCAGGCACGGAAGGTACCGCTGTGCCACGCCAGATCGTTCGCAACGTGCTGCAAGGCTCATGGAAAGCCAGCGATAAGCGCAGCGCGCACACCGCCTGGGCAAAATGGATGGAGGCGCGCCCCATGCGCATCACCGAAAGCGCCAAGCCTGAACGCCTGCAGATGGTCGGCTGGGTGCAAGACGCTGCAGGCCACATCGTGGCAGCAGCCCAATCCGTATGCCGGTAATACCTGCGGCGTTATAGGGCAGTTTTCCCAGACGGGTAGAATCAGTCACCGGGCCCAAGTTTCTTGACGCCCGGTTTTTTTGTGCCTGTGCAACCAGGGTTCGGTGACGGCTTGTACGCCTTCCCCCACAAAGCCGGTCCCAAGCCAAGCGCCCCACGCTGCTGAAATGGTTCGGCAGCGCCTTTCTTCAAAGGAGCTTGGAATCTCATGGAAATCTTCGACTACGACAACATCCTTCTGCTGCCGCGCAAATGCCTGGTGGAAAGCCGCTCGGAATGCAACGCCAGCGTGGAACTGGGCGGGCGCACGTTCCGCCTTCCCGTGGTGCCATCCAACATGAAGACGGTGGTGGACGAAAAAATTTGCGCCTGGATGGCAAAGAACGGGTACTTCTACGTCATGCACCGTTTCGATCTGGACAACGTCCAGTTCGTAAAGGACATGCACACACAGGGTTGCTACGCTTCGATCTCGCTGGGGGTGAAGCAGCCTGACTACGACACTGTGGACCAACTGGTGGCCTTGGGCCTCACGCCTGAATACATCACCATCGACATCGCCCACGGCCATGCCGACAGCGTGAAGAACATGATCGGCTATCTGAAGGACAAGCTGCCCAAGTCTTTTGTGATTGCAGGCAATGTGGCTACGCCAGAGGCCGTGATTGATCTGGAAAACTGGGGCGCCGATGCCACCAAGGTGGGCGTGGGGCCAGGCAAGGTGTGCATCACCAAGCTCAAGACCGGCTTTGGCACAGGGGGGTGGCAACTGTCGGCGCTCAAGTGGTGCGCTCGCGTGGCCACCAAGCCCATCATTGCCGATGGCGGCATCCGCAGCCATGGCGACATTGCCAAAAGCATCCGCTTCGGCGCGAGCATGGTGATGATCGGCTCACTCTTTGCAGGGCACGAGGAATCGCCCGGCCAGACGGTTGAGGTGGATGGTGCACTGTTCAAGGAGTACTACGGCTCGGCCAGCGACTTCAACAAGGGCGAGTACAAGCACGTTGAAGGCAAACGCATCCTGGAGCCCGTGAAGGGCAAACTGGCCAACACGCTTATCGAGATGGAGCAGGACGTGCAAAGCTCCATCAGTTATGCGGGCGGCAAAAAGCTGATGGACATCCGCAAGGTGAACTACGTGATCCTGGGCGGAGACAACGCAGGTGAACACCTGCTGATGTAACCGCTGAGCCCCGCCGGGCCGTCAAAAGGGTTGGTGGATGCGCAACGCTGATTCTGCGAGCCCCTCGGCTCACATTCTCAACAGGTTCAGTGCCATGTGGTGCAGGTCATGACCCGGTTTCGCGAGCGCATCCACAACGCTGAAATGGTTGAGCCCTGGCAGGGCCTGGCTGCGCGGCACGAAATGGCTGCCCCAGGCATCCTGCATGAGCTGGTTCTGCCGCAGAAACTCGGGGCTCTCATCCGCACCCACAACGCAATACAGCATGCCACCGGGCGGCTCCAGCAAACGCGCGGGGCTGTACTGCAGCACCTGCTGTTCGGTCAGTTTGAGCACCGATTGGTACATGGGCGTGTACATGATCGGGTCCAGATCGTGCACACCTGAAATCGACAGCGCGTTGCGCACTAGACCGTCCGGCAGGCCCTGACCCAGCAGGGGCCAGACGCTTGTCATCAGCATCGCGGCCAGTTGACCACCCGCCGAGTGGCCCGCTACGGTAATACGCCGAGCGTCTCCGCCATGTTCTCCAATGTGCCGCCATACCCAACCCAGCGCTTTTTCCATCTGCCGCATGATGTGCGGAATGGTGACCGGAGCCTCCGGTGTGCCTGGGCACAGCGCATAGTTCACCACCACCACGCAGAAACCGGCCTGCGTGAAGGGTGGCGCAATGAAAGAGTGGTCCGCCTTGTCGAGCGAACGCCAATACCCGCCATGGATGAAGACCAGGACCGGCACGCCACCCTTCGGCGCTTCGCGGGCGGACGGGAAGATATCCAGCGTTTCCCCCAGCCCATCACCATAGGCGACGTCCAGCACACAAGGCTGGCTTGCGCGCACGTGGGCCGAATCCCTGGCCCAGCGCTCAAAATAGGCCATGTGGTCTGGCACCAGCGCTCGGTTGTTGTACATGCGCTCCAGCCAGGCTGGGTCGTGCAGGGGCAAGGTCATGGTTGATGTCTCCGTGGGTGAAACCGGCCAGCGATCATCATCTTTGCAATCTTTGAATGTCGCAAGCTGCAAGCTGCATGACAGGGACAGGGCCCAAAAAGGCACATGATGTGCTCAGAGACAACACCCCCAACAAGAGTGACGCCTATGACAACCACACCGCTTCGCATCGCCGTTCTGGGCATTGGAATGATGGGACGCCCCATGGCTTGCCGCCTTCGCGAGGCAGGGCATGAAGTGCATGCCTGGAACCGCACCCGGTCCAAGGCCGACCCGCTGGCCGCATTCGGCATCACCGTGCATTCTCAGCCTGCGGAAGCCGTGCGCGGTGCCGATGTGGTCATCAGTTTGCTCGAAAACGGCCCCGTGGTGGGCCAGGTGCTGTTCGAACTGGGCACGGCCCAGGCGATGCGCAAGGGCGCCTTGTTCGTGGACATGGCATCCATCCAGCCGCGCGAAGCCCGCGACCATGCGGCACGCCTTGGCGAGATAGGCTTGGCCCATCTCGACGCCCCGGTATCCGGCGGCACTGTGGGCGCAGAGAACGGCACACTGGCCATCCTGGTCGGCGGGCGGCCTGAAGACTTTGCGCGGGCAAGCCCTGTGTTTGCTGCACTGGGACGAGCCACGCACGTAGGCCCGCATGGCGCAGGTCAACTCACCAAACTGGCCAATCAGATGATCGTGGGCATCACGATTGGCGCGGTGGCGGAAGCCCTGTTGTTCGCCGCCAAGGGCGGTGCCGACATGGCCAAGGTGCGCGAAGCCATTGGCGGCGGCTTTGCAGACAGCCGCATTCTGCAATTGCATGGGCAGCGCATGGTGGAGCGCGATTTTGCTCCCCGCGGCCGCATGGCTGTGCAACTGAAAGATATGCGCAACGCTCTGGCAACGGCCCGCGAGATCGGGTTTGACGCCCCCATCACGACCCTCTTCGAAACCCTGTATGCCGAAGGCATCGAGCACGGCCTGGGCGAGCTGGACCACAGCGGCTTGTTTGTGGAGCTGGCCAGCCGCAATGCGATGCAATAAATTTTGAGCTTCTTGCAAGCAAGCCGGAAATTGGTGCATAATTCGAGGCTCTGCAGCAACGCAGACAAATTCAAAGATTTGGGTTCTTAGCTCAGTTGGTAGAGCAGCGGACTCTTAATCCGTAGGTCGAGTGTTCGAGTCACTCAGGACCCACCAAATCAAAGCCCTTGGGCACATGAAGCCTGCTACCGCACGTAGCAGGCTTTTTTGTTTTTGCTGTCACCATGCATTACCCATCATGAACCCACAAGCCCATTTGCTCTGGAAAGCCCCCCGCTGGGCCTTGGCCGTGCTGCTGGCTGTGCTGGGCATGCTGGGGCCGTTTTCCATTGACACCTACATCCCCGCGTTTTCGGGCATTGCCGCTGCCCTGGGCGCCACGCCGGTCGAGATGCAGCAGACCCTTTCGGCATACCTGTTCGGCTTTGCTTTCATGAGCCTGTTTCACGGCGCGCTGGCCGACAGCTTTGGTCGCCGGCCTGTAATCCTTTGGGGTATTGCCGTGTTCACGCTCGCGTCGGTGGGGTGTGCGCTGTCGCAAACCATCGGTCAGCTGGTGGCGTTTCGCGCCCTTCAGGGGCTGTCGGCCGGTGCGGGTATCGTGGTGTCACGCGCTGTGATCCGCGACATGTTTCCGCCGGCCGAAGCCCAGAAGGTGATGAGCCAGGTCACGATCTATTTTGGGGTGGCCCCTGCCATTGCACCGATCATCGGCGGGTGGCTTTTTGTGCACACGGGCTGGCACAGCATCTTCTGGTTTCTTGCCTTTGTGGGCATAGCGCTCTGGTCCGCCAACTACCGACTCTTGCCCGAGACGCTGCATACGGAACACCGCCAGCCCTTTAACGTGCGCCACCTGATGCGGGGCTACCTGCAATTGGGGTCGAGCCCGCGTTTCCTCTTGCTGGCATTGGCCAGTGGTGTGCCGTTCAACGGCATGTTCCTGTATGTGCTGTCCGCACCCGCATTTCTGGGTGAGCATCTGGCGCTGGCGCCTACGCAGTTCTTCTGGTTTTTTGTGCTCACCATCTCGGGCATCATGGGCGGCGCCTGGCTCAGCGGCCGCTTGGCTGGACGCATTCCGCCCAAGCGCCAGATCCGCCACGGTTTTCTCATCATGTTTGTAGTGGCGGTGCTGAACCTGGCCGCAAACAGCCTGTTTACCCCTCATGCCTACTGGGCACTGTTCCCCATCGCGGTGTTTGCCTTCGGTTGGGCGCTAATGGTGCCCGTGGTGACTTTGCTGGTGCTGGATCTACATCCTGAGCGGCGCGGCATGGCGTCATCCATGCAGGCCTTTGTAGGCTCGACGGCCAATGGGCTGGTGGCAGGCCTTATTGCCCCCTTGGTGATGCACTCCACCCTTTTGCTGGCGCTGGCGTCGTTGCTGATGTTGTGCGTGGGCCTGGTGGCCTGGGTGGCATTGCACCGCAGATGGCCCGATATCGGGCGGCGCGTGGCCGCCCACTCCTGACATCGCCTGCACCGTCAGGCTTTTGAAGCGCGGCGCAGCAATTTAATCGTCGAGCGGCTGCCTGCGGTCGTTGCCCTTTTCCTGGTAATACCGGTTTTTCTCTGCATACATGGCTTGGTCGGCCCGGTGAATGGCCGACTCGACACCGTCGCCAGACTGGCAGCTCGCAATGCCCATGGCAAGACTCAGGGGCTGACCCGGATAAAACTGGTTGTTCAGCTCCAGCATGGAGATGATGCGCTCCTGCAAGGCGTGGGCGCCTCGCTCTTCAGTGCCTGGCAACAGCACCGTGAATTCGTCACCGCCGATGCGCGCGGCGCAAGCAGGCGCATCCACAGCCTTGGCGAGCACCTCTCCCACGCGCCGTAACATCGAATCTCCCGCAGCATGGCCTTGTTCGTCGTTTACTGCCTTGAGCCCGTTGAGATCAATAGCAATGATCGACAGAGGCCAAGGACCTTTGCGCGTAAGGCGATTCAGCTCCTCCGCATAGAACGCCCGATTGCGCAGTTGGGTGAGCACATCGTGTTTGCCCAGATATTCCAGATACGCTTCTGCTTTCTTGCGGGCCGTGATGTCGACCAGCGACAGAAGCACCAAGCCCCAGTCGTGCCGATGGCTGTCGAGGACCGAAAACTGCATGTGGATATTTACCGCATCACCCGAGAGCGAGTAGTTGACCACCTCGCGCTGCTGAAAGGTCTTTCCGTCCCACAGGTCTTGCAACTGTTCGGCAAACGATTCGTGCATCTCGCCACGGAACACGCGGCCAATGTTGTTGAGCAGCATGTCCTTGCTGTCCGCTCCGAACATGCGCAGCGTCTGCTGGTTCACATCGATGACGCGAATCTCTTGCATGCAGCGATCCACAAAATCCGGGTGAACCTTGAGAAATGTCTTGAAGTCGCCAATGCCTTGCGCGCGCACTCCGTCGAGCAGCCGCTTCACCGCACTGAAATCCTCCACCCACAGCGACACGGGTGAATGCTCAAAAAGGTCACGCGCGTACTGCTCGCTGCGCCCCAAACGCCGTGCTGCTTCAAGCTGCCGGGTGTTGTCCTCCAGGGACACGAGCACACGACTCCAATCCCCCTCATGGCCTGGCAAGATGCGCGCACGGACCGAAACATCCAGGCGGCGCCCATCCAGAGCGTAGTTCACTGTTTGGTTGGAGAACTCCATCTGGCCATCCCACAGTTGCGCCAGTTCATGCGCAGCTGTGTCGTGCCGATCATCGCGAAAGACCTTATCGAGGTTGGCCTCCAGGTGCTCCAGACTGTCTGCAGCAAACAGCTCAAGCGTGCGACGATTGACCTGCAGCACACGCAACGCGGCGCTGCATTGGCGAAGGCGGTCTGGATCTGCACTCATGCGCAACGCGCGCCGGAAATGAAACGGGACGGCCATGG
>JBCNOJ010000312.1:0-6371 GCA_039593925.1 Acidovorax sp. | reverse complement strand
ACCCCGCAGGGGTGGGGCGGCGCGCGCGCGGCGCTTCTAGCCTAGGGACTCGCCGGTCGCCACCTGCGATTCGCTCTCATTTGCATAGCTATCAGCGCTTATCCAGCAAGCGCAAACGCCACATTTCATTCAGAAAACCTCTGCTTCAAGGAATTTAACGATGCCCTCTGCCGTCCACCGCACCCTGGCCAGCTTCACACTGGCCGCCGTGGCGCTGGTTGCCACCACTGCCAGCGCCTGGGCCGCTGGCGCAGCCGACCCAGCACGCCTGCGCCTTACCCCGGCGCTGATGGACCGCATGGAGGCCGCTGCCGCCGATCTGCGCAAGCTGCCCCAGGCCGACAAGGACAGCGACGGCGACGGCGACAACGACGACGCGGAATCGGTGGAGGACATCGCCCGCAAGCTCGACGCCATCCCCCAGGTACGCGCCACGCTGGCGCGCCATGGCCTTACCAGCCGCGAATACGCCGCCGCCACGCTGGCTGCGCTGCACGCCGGCATGGTGCTGGCCGTGGAAAAAGCCCCGGGCGCCAAGCCCGCGCAGGGCCTCACACCCGAGCAGCGCGGCAATGTGGAGGTGATGCGCGCGCGCCAGAAGAAGCCCGGGCGATGAAGCCGCTGCGCCGACACGCACCGCTTTCAGTTCCCCGTTTTTCATTCCACACAACAACACTGAAGAGGAGTCCTCACCATGCCTTTGCTCCACAAGCGCGCCCACCGCACAGGTGCTGCGTTGCGCACGCTGGCCGTTTCCATGCTCCTGCTGGGCGGCGGCACCGCAGCCCACGCGCTGCAATGCGCCAGCGGCCAATGGCTGGCCGAATACTTTCCCAACACCACGCTGTCGGGCGCGCCCGCACTGCAGCGCTGCGAAAAGGGGCCCATCGATCACTACTGGGCGGGCCCTCAAGGCAGCCCAGACCCGACGCGCCTGCCGGTGGATAGTTTCTCTGCCCGCTGGACGGCGCACCTGGCGTTCAACGGCGGCACCGCCCGCTTCGTCACCTTCACCGACGATGGCGTGCGCGTTTTCGTCAATGACCGCAAGGTGATCGACAACTGGACGGTGCACGGCATCACCATGGACGAAGCGCGTGTGCCACTGAGCGCCGGGCGCCACACGGTGCGCATGGAGTATTTCGAGGCCGGGGGCGAGGGCCTGGCACAGCTGGTGGTGGAGGAAGACGCTTCCACACCGCCCCCGCCCGTGCCGCCGCAGATCCAGGCCTTCGCGGCCCAGCCTGCCACCGTGGACGCTGGCGGCACCAGCATCCTGACCTGGAGCACGAACCACACGGCGGCCTGCACCGCCACCGGCGGCTGGAGCGGTGAACAGTCGCCCAACGGCAGCGCCACCGTGCGCCCGCAGGCCACCACCAGCTATGGGCTGACCTGTCGCAACGCGCAGGGCGACACCACCAGCGCGTCGGCCACCGTCAGCGTGCGCAACGGCCCGCCGCCTGCACCACCCGCCATTGCGCGTTTTAGCGCTGCACCCTCGCGCGTGCAGGCGGGCGACAGCGCCCGCCTGTCCTGGCAGGCCACAGGCGCTGCCGCCTGCACGGCCTCTGGCGGCTGGAGCGGCGCGCGCGCCACGGAAGGCGATGAACTGGTGCGCCCCACCGCCAGCACGTCGTACACGCTGACCTGCAGCAACAGCACCGGGCAGACGGCCACCGCCACCACCCAGGTGGCCGTGGATGCCGCCAACCCACTGCCCTCCGTCGGCGGCCTGAACGGCACCGCCACACAGCAGGGCGTACGCCTAGGTTGGAACCCCGTCACGCAGAGCGGCAAATGGGTGACTGGCTACTACGCCGGCTGGTACTGGACGATGTACCCGCCCGAGGCCGTGGACATGAGCACCATGACGCACTTCGTCTTTGGCCGCTACGCGCCCGCGCTCGGATCGCTGCCCGGCGGGCAGGCGGGAGACCTGCTCGAAGGCGCCGGCAATGCACATGCTGAAGTGGAAAACACCCTGATCGCCAAGGCCCACGCCGCAGGTGTGAAGACCATGATGATGATCGGCGGCGAGAACGATGGCCCCGGCTTCCTGGCCGCCACCGCCAACGCCGCGGTGCGTGCGCGCTTCATCCAGAACATCCTGGACAAGGCCGTGCAGAAGGGCTACGACGGCGTGGACATTGACTGGGAAGAAAACCTGGACACACCACAAGGCCGCGCCCAGGCCCTTGCGCTGCTGCGCGAGCTGCGTGCCGCATCGACCCAGCGCACTCGCTACCAGGCCGCGCCACTGGTGCTGAGCTGGCCCGGCTTCTGGGTGAACAAGAACCACCCCGACATCACGCCCTGGCATGCCGAAGTGGCCGCTGCCGTGGACCAGTTCAACCTGATGACCTACAGCATGGCGGGCGACTGGGGCTGGCTGTCGTGGCACCACTCGCCGCTGTTCGGCGCGGGCGATCTGTACCCCACATCCATCGAATCGACGGTGCAGGCCTACCTGGATGCGGGTGTGCCGCGCGCCAAGCTGGGCATCGGCATTGGCCTGTATGGCGCGTACTACAACAACCCCGTCACCGGCCCACGCCAAAGCCTGGCGGGCATGCAGGGCTGGATGAACAACGGCGACTGGATGAACTACACCCAGCGGCTGGTGGCCGACAACGCCTTTGGACAGCCCGGTGCCACCTACCACTGGGACGACGTGGCCAAACAAAGCTACATCACCTACGCTCAGCCCTGGTGGCGGTCCAGCGATACGCCCGTGACCTACCTGAGCTACGAGGACGAGCGCTCCATCGCCGCCAAAGGCCAATGGGTGCGCGAACAGGGCCTGGGCGGCACGCTGGTGTGGACGGTGAACTACGGCTATCTGCCGCAGCAGAGCGCCAACCCCCAAATGCAGGCCACCAAGCAGGCGTTCATCGCCGCCAGCGCCGCGGGCTACCGCGTGTACCGCAATGGCGTGGCCATTGCCACCGTGACCAGCGCAACGGCTTACACCGACACCACCGCGCCGCGCGGCAGCCACAGCTACCAAGTGGCGATGCTGGACGCCGCAGGCAACGAGGGGCCGCTGTCGGCACCGGTTGTTGTGCAGGTGCCTTGACGCGCCAGGGAGCCTCTGCCGCCTCCGCACGCGTCGCGCCGCCAAGGGCTGTGCGGAGGCTTCGGGCAGTGCCTGGTGACGCGGAGCGCCTCCGTTCCGCGCCCCAAAAGCTCCTCATTTGATAGCTATTAGCGCTTTACCAGAAAGCGCTACAGCCACTTTTATCCAAATTCTTCAAAAAACGAGAGACGTTCCCATGTTCACTATGGTCTTGCGATTGCGGCGCCTGCTGCACGTCAGCGCGCTGTGCCTGTTGGCATCGGCCGCACACGCCCAATGGTCACCGGGCCCCGACTTCAATGGTGCTCGCCTTCACCACACCGCCGCGGCCTTGCCGGGCGGAGGGGTGTGGGTGGCCGGGGGCAGCGACGGAACCAACACGCTGGCAACCACCCTGCGCCACAGTGGCAGCACCGGCCAATGGAGCGCCGCCGCACCGCTGCCCCAGCCGCGGCAGAACCATACGGGCACGCTGCTGCGCAATGGCACCGTGCTGATTGCGGGCGGCACCAGTGCCACGGGCACCCCCTTGCGCAGCGCCGCCACCTATGACCCCGTGGACGACGCCTTCACGCCCGTGCCGGACTTGGCTGTAGCGCGCCGCCACCACAGCGCCACGGTGCTGCGCGATGGGCGCGTGCTCGTCGCGGGCGGCCAGGGGGGCGCAGGGCAGGCCGCCTTGCGCTCTGCCGAAATCTATGACCCGGCCAGCCGAACCTGGAGCAGCGCAGACCAGATGCCAGGCCTGGGGGCGCGCCACCATACGGCCACGCTGCTGCGCGATGGGCGCGTGCTGGTCGTTGCCGGCATGGACAACGGCGAATCCGCCACGGCCAACACGGCCCTCTATGACCCGGCCACCAACACCTGGGCATCGGCAGCCGCCCTGCCCGCTGGCGAGCGGCGCATGTTCCACACCGCCACCCTGTTGCCCGACGGCCGGGTGTATGTGGCGGGCGGCGAGTTGGCAGACGGCACGGTGCTGAGCGGCCCGGCCTGGCTGTACGAGCCCGCTACCAACACCTGGGCGGCCGCCGCCAGCGCGGGTACACGCACCCGCCACAGCGCCACCCTGCTGGTCGACGGGCGGGTCATGCTCAGCGGCGGGCGTATGAGCGCCGGCGCGCTGGTTGCAAGCACCGCCTTTTTCAACCCCGCCGATGGCAACGTCACGCTGGGCGCCAACCTGAGCCCCGCGCGCGAGTGGCATACCGCCACGCTGCTGCCCGGCGGCCAGGTGCTGGCGGTGGGCGGGCAAGGCTCGGCCGCCGTGCTCACCAGCCCACAGGTCTTCACAGCGGCTGCAGAAGCCTCCGCCGTGCCAGCGGCACCGCGCCCGGCCTCTGGCGATTTCACGGCCTCCGTGCTGGCAGATGGCTCGGTGCTGGTAGCGGGTGGGGCCATTTATGGCGCCGGGGGTGGAAACGCAACCCCCATGCGCTACCGCCCCGCCACAGACGACTGGGTGGTTGCGGGCGCGTCCGTGGAGCCGTATCGGCGCCACCAGACGCAAACCCTGCTGACCGACGGCCGAGTGCTCATGGCAGGCGGTGCGGGCAACAGCGCGGCCCACGCCAGCGCCGAAATCTTCGACCCCGCCACCAGCACCTGGAGCGCGACGCCTCCCATGGCGCAGGCCCGCCTGATGCACTCGGCCACACTGCTGCCAGGCGGTGGCGTGCTGGTCGCGGGCGGCACCGCACAGATCAACGGTGCACCGCTGGCGTTTGCCGAGATCTACCACCCAACCCAAGGCCTGTGGCTGGCAGCGGCCGCCATGCCCCAGCCAAGGGTCAACCACACAGCCACGCTGATGCCGGACGGCCGGGTCATGGTGGTGGGCGGCAGCACAGGCGGCGCCAACGCAGCCAGCACGGTGTTCTACCACCCAGCCAGCAACACCTGGACCAGTGGCCCCAGCCTGAACCGGGCACGCGGATACCACACCGCCACCCTGCTGGCGGACGGGCGGCTGCTCGTTGCGGGCGGGTGGAGCGACAACACCCAGGTGCTGACCAGTGCGGAAATCTACGACCCCGGTACGGGCGCCTGGCACAGCGTCTCCACCATGGCGGAATCGCGCAGTGGCGCCACCGCCACCCTGCTGCCCGACGGCCGGGTCATGGTGGTGGGCGGCTGGAGCGGCTTCTCGGAGGTGCGGCGCATTGAGGTGTTCGACCCGGTCACCAGCCGATGGGGCATCGTGCACGCCCTTGCGCAGGGCCGCACCGGCCACGCAGCCCTGCTCCTGCCGGACGGCAGAGTGATGCTGATCGGCGGATATCCGCCCGGCCCGGGCAACCCCGACGAGCCCCTGCTCATCGACCTTCAGTCCACGGCCCGCCCGCGCCCGAGCATCACCAACAACTTCACCCTGCAAGACCCGGGTGCACCGCTGCAGCTCATCGGCACCGGCTTTACCGGTGACGGCGAGGCCGCCGGCGGCGGCTCGCAGCAGTCGGCCAGCAACCTGCCGCAAGTGCGCCTGGAGAGCCTGGAACGCGGCACTGCGGTGTGGCTGGATGCGCTGCTGTCCAGCGACAACGGCTACACGTCGCGGCCCCTGCCCACCCACTTGCCGCCAGGCCTTTACCAGGCGCGCGTGTTCAGCAATGCCATCGGTTCGGCCGCCTACACGTTCGAACTGCGCGCGATGCTGGCAGCACCAGGCGCACCCACCGGCGTGGCGGCCACACCCGGCAACGCCCAGGTCACCGTCGCCTGGCAGCCCCCAGCGGGGGGCGCCACGCCCGCAAGCTACACCGTCACCGCGCAACCAAGCGGCGCAAGCTGCACGGTGCTGCACCCTGCCACCAGCTGCACCGTCACGGGCCTCACCAATGGCACGGCCTACGTCTTCACCGTCACCGCCAATACGGCCGGTGGAAGCGCCTCGGCGCCACCCACCGCGGGTGTCACGCCTCTTGCCAGCGCGGGCCCAGGCCCTGGCAGCGTGCAGTCTGTGCCCACGTTGTCGCAGTGGGGCCTGCTGTTGCTGGCCTTGCTGATGCTTGTGGCAGCCCTGCGCCAACGAGTGCAGCGATAACTCCTGATTTGATAGCTATCAGCGCTTACCCAGAAAGCGCTAAAGCCATTTTTTCTATAAATTCAGCCTGATCCCCCCGGCCTGCACGCCCCAGTGGCAGGGGCGGCGGCACGCTGCGGCGGAGGGCTGGACGGCGGTGCGCCGCGGCCTTCGGCATATCCCGCTCCGGGCCGCCCCGGTAAAATGCCGGGTTTCCCCTGCACCTACCCTCCCCACCGCACACCCCATGGCCAACACCCAGCAATC
>JBCNOJ010000311.1:0-6386 GCA_039593925.1 Acidovorax sp. | reverse complement strand
TCCAGCAGCACCCGCACGGTGCCGCCGTGGGGTGAAAAGTCGATGGCGTTGTCCAGCAGGTTGCCGATGGCCAGCGTCACTAGTTCGGCCTCCCAGCGGCCGCTGGCGCCTTCGCCCGACATTTCCAGCCGAACGCCCCGTTGCAGCGCGCGCGCTTCACACTGGCGCACGGCTTGGGCGGCGCAATCGCGCAGCGCCACTGGCGCGGCGGCGTCGGCGTGCTGGCGCTGCTCCAGCTTGGAGAGTTCCAGCAGTCGGTCGATGAGGCGCTGCAGCCGCTGGCTTTGCTCCACCACCTGCGTGGCGAATTGCGCGCGATCGGCGGCGGGCAGCTCGTCCTGCAGCAATTCGCCCGCTCCGCGAATGGCTGCCACAGGGCTCTTGAGCTCATGCGTCAGTGCGCGCACATAGCCTTCAACGTAGTCGCGGCCCTCCAGGCGCGCGCGCATGCGGTCCATGGCGCGGGCCAGGTCGCCCAGTTCGCCAGCCACCGAGGGCATGGCCAGGGGTGGCGCTGTGGCGTCCGCCGGGCCCTGCACGCTCAGGGCGTAGTCGCGCAGGCGGCGCACGTTCCACACCATCCACAGCGTCACCGCCACGCCCACGGCGGCCGACAGCGCCAGCAGCAGCAGCCCGCCCATGAACACCTTGCGCTCGGCCCGGTCGATGAAGCGCTGCACCGTGCGCGTGGGCTTGGCCACCGTGAGCACGCCCGCGATCTGGTTGTTCACGTAGATGGGTGCGGCCACGTGCATCACGCCGCTGGTGGCGTCATCCTCCACGTCGCGTGTGGAGCGGGCTCCGTACTCACCACGCAGCGTGCGCGCCACGTCGCGCCATTGCGAGTAGTCGGCACCCACGGAGCGGTTTTCCGAGTCGAACAGCACCCTGCCCGTGGTGTCGGTCACATAGATGCGGTAGTCGAGCGACTGCTTGGAAAAGCCCCAGATCGCGGCATCGATGGGCCGCGTGGCATAGCGGCGCACATGCTCGGCAAAGGCGCTGTCGCTGCTGTTTGGGCGGGTGCCGGGGCCGCTGGAACCTGCGGGCCCCAGGCGCCCGGCCGCGAGGTCATCGCTGGCCAGCTCGGCCAGGATGTTGGCCGTGTCCACCATCATGTCTTCCATCACCTCGCGCACGCTGGGCTTGATCTCGGCCATGAACACGCGCAGCACGAAGAACGCGGCAATGCCGTTGATGAGGAAGAAGGCGAACAGCAGGCGGATGCCAAGGCGCATTGGCTAACCTCGCGCTGCGCGCACGTGCGTCGAAACCGACGCTGCGCAGGCCAGTGCCACCGTGGAACCGGCTTTGCCGGGCCACGGGTGGCGTCCCCCCACGGGGGAAGGCGCGCAGCGACTCAGGGGGGGCTCACACATCGATGCAATAGCCCATGCCCCGGTGCGTGCTGATGTACTCCCGCTCCGGGTCCACTTCGCGCAGCTTGGCGCGCAGCGTTTTGATGTGGGTGTCCACCGTGCGGTCGGTGCTTTCGCTGTCGTCGCCCCAGGCGGCGGCCAGCAATGCGTCGCGCGAATGGATGCGGCCTGCGCCGCGCAGCAGGTGGGACAGCAGGCGGTATTCGCGCCGGGTCAGCGGCAAGGCCTGGCCGTGCAGGCTGATGCGCTGGCCAGCCTCGTCGTCGTGGAACGGTGCAGCGGCTGAGGCGGCAGGTGCTGCTGCTGGGCGGCCGTTGCCGGTGCCGTTGCCATGGCCCGCGCGACGCAACAGCGCCTTCACGCGGGCCGCCAGTTCGCGGGGGCTGAAGGGTTTGGTCAGATAGTCGTCGGCTCCCAGTTCCAGGCCCAGCACGCGGTCGATTTCTTCGCCGTGGGCACTGAGCATCAGCACGGGCACCGTCGCCGTGGGAGGGGCGTGGCGCAGCTCGCGCAGCAGGTCCAGCCCGCTGCCATCGGGCAGGCCCACGTCCAGCACCAGCAGGTCGAACCGCGCGCGCTGCAGCTGCTGGCGCGCGTCGTGCACCAGCAGGCTGTGCGTCACGGCCAGGCCGTCGCGCTCCAGCGCGTAGGCCACAGTGCGGGCGATGGCAGGGTCGTCTTCGAGCAGCAGGAGTTTGGCAGACATGCCTCAATCCTCTCCCGTGCTACGCACTCCGCGCTGACAACGCAACTGGCGCGGCCCAGGCGGGGGACGCCGAGCAAGGGCCGCCCCGCAGTAAGGGCGTCGTCCCCCCTCGGGGGGATGGCGCCGCAGGCGACTCAGGGGGGATCTCATTTTCAACGCGCAACCAGCACCGGAAAAATTTTGCTCAGCCCGTCCGCCATCACCTCCACCGCCAGAGCGGCCAGGATCAGGCCCATGAGCCGGGTCATTACGTTGATGCCGGTCTTGCCCAGCACGCGCGCAATCGGGTCTGCCAGCGCAAAACACACGGCAGTGGCCAGCGCGATCACCACGCCATAGCCCACCAGCGCCAGCGTCTGCCACACGCCCTGCGCGCGGTCGGCATAAATCACCACGGTGGACATGCTGGCCGGGCCGGTGAGCAGCGGAATGGTGAGCGGCACCACGGCGATGCTGCTGCCGGCGGCGGCTTTCTCTGCCCCTTCTTCCAGCTCGTTGGTGCTGGGCTTGGCCTCGGCGGGCTGGGCGTTGAGCATGTTCATCGCGCTGATGAGCAGCAGCATGCCGCCGCCGACCTGAAAGCTCTGCAGCGAGATGTTGAAGAAATCCAGGATCTGCAGGCCCAGCAGCGCGCAGGCGGCGATCACGCAGAACACGCTGAAACTGGCCACCTGGATGGTGCGCCTGCGCTGCGGGTACGAAAAGCCCTGCGTGTAGTGGATGAAGAACGGCACGATGGCCAGCGGGTTCACGATGGCGAGCAGGGTGATGAGGGGTTTCAGGTCCATCAGCGTCCTCCAGAGACTTCGAGCAATGACATGGTGGTGTACGGCGACGCATCCGACATCAACCACACGATGGCCTCGGCCACCTCCTCGGCCGTGCCGCCGCGTTGCATGGGCACCTGGTGGGCCAGGTCGCGCACGCGGTCGGGCAGACCGCCGCTGGCATGGATGTCGGTTTCTATGAGGCCGGGGCGCACCGCATTCACGCGGATGCCTTCGGCCGCCACCTCGCGGGCCAGGCCCAGCGTGAGCACATCAATGGCGCCCTTGGCCGCAGCGTAGTCCACATACTGGTGTGCCGAGCCCAGCCGGGAGGCGGCGCTGGAGACGTTGACGATGCTGCCGCCAGCGCCACCGTGTTGCGTGCTCATGCGCCGCACGGCCTCGCGCGCGCAGACAAAACTGCCGATCACATTGATGTCGAACATGCGGCGCAGGCGCTCGGTGCTCATGGCGTCCACGCGGGCGGGCACGTCCACCACACCCGCGTTGTTCACCAGGGCGGTGATGCGTCCCAGTTGCGCGTCCACGGTGGCGAACATGGCCAGCACCTGGGCTTCGTCGGCCACGTCGGCCTGCACGGCCAGGGCGGTGCCGCCGGCTGCCCGGATCTGCTGCACCACGGCATCGGCAGCGGCCTGGTTGCCTTGGTAGTTCACCGCCACGGCCCATCCCTGGCGCGCGGCCAGCAGGGCCGTGGCGGCGCCAATGCCTCGGCTGGCGCCGGTGATTAACGCGATCTTGTCCATGAAATCGGGGTCTCCTGCAAGAATGGCGCATTGGAACAGGTTCTCGGCGCCCAGGGCAGGGCCCAGCGTGCCGGGAGCGCAACATGTGAGCGCCATTTTTCTTCAAGGAGATTGCAGCATGGGACAGTTTGTCGATCTGACTTCCAGCGATGGTTTCGTATTTCCGGCCTGGGTGGCCCGGCCTGACGCCGCACCGCGCGGCGCTGTGGTGGTGCTGCAGGAGATCTTCGGGGTCAACTCGCACATCCGCGCCGTGGCCGACCGGTTTGCGGCGCGCGGCTACCTGGCTGTGGCACCGGCCACTTTCCACCGCGTGAAGCCTGGCGTGGATCTGGGCTACACCGGCGACGACATGCAGGCGGGCATGGGCCTGAAGGCGGCGGTCGAGGCACTGCCCGCCCCCGGCGTCATGCCCGACATCCAGGCCGCCATCGACTACGCGGCGGCGCAAAGCGGCCGCAAGGTGGGCATCGTGGGCTTTTGCTGGGGCGGGCTGCTGACCTGGCGCGCGGCCTGCCAGCTCAATGGCCTGTCGGCGGCCGTGCCGTACTACGGCGGCGGCATGACCTCTTCGGAAGAGGCCGCGCGCCAGCCACGCGTGCCCGTGCTGGCGCACTTTGGCGAGCGTGACCATTTCATCCCGCTGGATGGTGTGCAAGCCTTCTCCCGCGCGCACCCCGAGGTGGAGGTGCATGTCTACGCCGCAGACCATGGCTTCAACTGCGACCAGCGCGGCAGCTACGACGAACCCTCGGCCATGACGGCGCGCGACCGCACGCTGGCGTTCTTCGACAAACACCTGGCTTGAAGGCTCCCCCTGAGTCGCCTGCGGCGCCTTCCCCCTGAGGGGGACGCCCCCGGTGCGGCGGGGCGGCCCTTGCACGGGGGCACTGGCTTGGCCGCGCCACGTTCATGCGCTGCGAGGGGGCAATGGATGTTCATTGTTCGGAGGTTGGCATGACAATTTGGAAATGGATGCGATTTTCGAAGCCGTTTAGGCCTCTAGCGCTTGTCTGTAAAGCGCTAACAGCTATGGTTTTGATAGTTGGTGCCGGGGCTGCCCAGTTCGCCCACGCCGTCGACTACACGGGCCCGCTGTTCGATGCGCACCTGCACTACAACGAGGAGGCTTGGGATGGAAAGTCCGGGCCGCACCCGCCGGCCGACGTGCTGGCGCGCATGAAGGCCAGCGGCGTGCGTGCCATCGTGGCCAATTCGCGGCCCAATACGGGCTCTTTGGCGCTGGCGGCTTTGCCTGAGGTGCGCGCAGCGGGCGTGGCGGTGGTGCCGTTCGTGCGGCTGTACCGCAACCGGGCGGACTACACCGGCTGGCCCACCGACGAAACCATTTACAACATGGTGCTGGCCGAGCTGGCGCGCGGCACGGGCTCGGGCCCCTACCGGGGCATCGGCGAATTCCACCTGTACGACAGCGCCAACGCCAATGGCGCCGTGGCCAAAAAGCTCATGGCCCTGGCCGAGCAGCGCAGCCTGGTGGTGCTGGCGCATGTGGACGACGCCGCCATCGACCTGTTGATGGCCAACACGCCCTCCAAAGGGCAGAAGGTGCAGCTCATCTGGGCGCACACGGGCATCGGCGGCGCGCCGGTGGAGCGCGTGGATGCGCTGTTTGCGCGCTACCCCGGCCTGGTGGGCGAGCTGTCGTACCGCCCGGGACTGGTGTGCGATGACAACCAGTTGTGTCCAGCCTGGAGGACGTTGCTGCTCAAGTACCCGACGCGGTTTGTCATTGGCTCCGACACCTGGGTGAACCAGCGCTGGCAGTACTACGAAAGCCTCATGCAGGGCTACCGCACCTGGCTGGGCGGCCTGCCCGCCGATGTGGCGCGCAAGGTGGCATGGGACAACGCGGCGGGGCTGTTCGGCACGCCGGCGCCAGCGGCCTTGGCGCCTGCCCGCTGATTGGCGGCGGGTATCAAGGCGCGTTCGATCTGGATCGGCCTCACGCCTTGAGGGCCGCGTGCTGCTGCAGATCGAGCGCGTTCTCGGTGGCTGCGCCGCTGGCCGTATTGTCGAAGAGGCACCACACGCTGCGGGTTTCGCGCGTGGCCGCCTGGATGCGTTGGGCCAGCGCTTCGATCAGCGCTGGCGCGTAGGCCGAGTAGTAGGTGCGCGGCGACCCGTGCAGCCGGCAGTACACCAGCCTGGGCCAGCCGCCCGGCATGCGACCCGTGTGGTGCAGCACCGGGTCGGCCAGCACGCGTGCGGCCTGCCAGTGGACCAGCAGCGCGTCGCCTTCGGGGGTAAACCAGCTGGCGTGGCGCGGCTCCACCGCGACGCCTACGGTGCTTTGCAATCGCCGCAGGTGGCAAAAGAAAGTGTCGGCCACCGGTGCATCCAGCGCCAGGCTGGGTGGCAGCTGGACCAACAGACAGCCCAGCCGTTCGCCCAGGCCAGCTATCTGTTCCGCAAAGGCTTGCTGCAGAGCCTCCGTGTCTTTGAGCCGCGCGCCGTGCGTGATGCTGCGCGGCAGCTTCACGCAGAACCGGAAGGCGGGAGGCGTGGCGGCGGCCCAGCGTTCATAGGTGCTGCGCTGGTGCGGGCGGTAGAACGACGAGTTGATCTCCACCGCGTTCAGCTGGCGCGCGTAGCGCATGAGGTGCGAATCGGCCGGGTCCGCTGCCGGAAAACGGTGCTGGCTTTCGCGCGGCAGGCTCCATCCAGCAGTGCCGATGTGCACGGAGGCGGGTGGTTGCGGCGCATTGCTGGCGGTGGCTGGTGCATGCATCGGCGAACTCCTGGAGCT
>JBCNOJ010000310.1:0-6386 GCA_039593925.1 Acidovorax sp. | reverse complement strand
GTGAACTCGGGCTGGCGGTCGGCGCGCAGGTCTTCGTCGCGGAAGCACTTGGTGATCTGGTAGTAGCGGTCGTAGCCGGCCACCATCAGCATCTGCTTGTAGAGCTGGGGCGACTGGGGCAGCGCGAAGAACTGGCCGTCGTGCACACGGCTGGGCACCAGGTAGTCGCGCGCGCCTTCGGGCGTGCTCTTGCCCAGCATGGGCGTCTCGATGTCGATGAAACCTTCCTTGTCGAGGAAGTTGCGCACCTGGATGGCCGTCTTGTAGCGCAGCATCATGTTGCGCTGCATGTGCGGGCGGCGCAGGTCCATCACGCGGTGCGTGAGGCGCGTGGTCTCCGACAGGTTCTCGTCGTCCATCTGGAAGGGTGGCGTGACGGACGGGTTGAGCACGTTCAGCTCGTGGCACAACACTTCGATCTGGCCGCTCTTGAGCTTGTCGTTGGTGGTGCCTGCGGGGCGCGAGCGCACCACCCCCTTGACCTGCACGCAGAACTCGTTGCGCACGTCTTCCGCCGTCTTGAACATTTCGGCACGGTCAGGGTCGCAGACCACTTGCACATAGCCTTCACGGTCGCGCAGGTCGATGAAGATCACACCACCGTGGTCACGGCGACGGTTCACCCAGCCCGACAGGGTGACGGTTTGGCCCATCAGGGCTTCGGTCACAAGACCGCAATAGTGGGAACGCATGGCCATGGCTATAACTTCCGGCGCCCTGTGGCGCGTTGATAGAAAGGGTTCACTTACTTAGGAGACACGAGCGTGGTGTCGGGAGGGGCCACCACGCCCATCGAAACAATGTATTTGAGGGCGGCGTCCACACTCATGTCGAGCTCGACGCAGTCGCTCTTGCGCACCATCACAAAATAGCCGCCCGTGGGATTGGGAGTGGTGGGCACATACACGCTGAGAAATTCATCGCGCAGATAGGCCGCCACCTCGCCGTTGGGCGAGCCGGTCACAAAAGCCACCGTCCAGACGCCTTCACGCGGCCATTGCACCAGCACCGCCTTGCGAAACGCGTTTCCGCTTTCGGAAAACAAGGTGTCGGACACCTGCTTGACGCTGGAATAGATGGAGCGCACTACCGGAATGCGGTGCACCACCGCATCGCCCCATTGCACCAGCTTGCGCCCGGCAAAGTTGCTGGCAACGGCACCCACCACCAACAGGATGAGCAGGGTGAGCACCACGCCGAAGCCAGGCACGTGAAAACCGATGATGCGGTCTGGATGCCACGCTTCCGGCAGGATCTGCAGGGTCTGGTCGAGCGTGCTCACGATCCAGTGCAGCACCCACGCGGTGATCACGCCGGGCACGATCACCAGCAGGCCGGTCAGCAGCCATTTGCGCAAGGCAGACATTCCGGGGCTCAGCTCGTGGATGTTGAAGAAGAACCGCCCCCAGCGCTTGATGGGCCTGCGCTGGCAGCTTCCTTTTTAGGAGCATCGGAGACACTGGCGGGCGCCGCTGACTCGGACTTGGCGGCTTCCTTGCCCTCCGTCGCGGGGGCGGAAGTGCCTGAGCTGCCACTGTTGCCACCCCGGAAGTCCGTCACATACCAGCCTGAGCCTTTGAGCTGAAAACCTGCCGCCGTCACCTGCTTGGTGAACGTGGCAGCCCCACACGCGGGGCACTCGGACAACGGAGCATCCGAGATTTTCTGCAGAACGTCTTTGGCATGGCCGCAGGAGCTGCATTTGTAGGCGTAGATGGGCATGGAGAGGGTGCTGGCGGGAAAATCAATGAAAAAGGAGCAACCCGAAAGTCGCTCCAAGCCCACGATTATAAAACGCGCCCGGTATTCAAGGCCGGGCAGCCTTCTGCTGAAGGTAGCGGCGGCGTTCGCGCGCAGCGATCAGGTAACTCGCCACGATCACAAACACAGCCACCACACCGATGACGATGGTGGCCAGCGCATTGACCGTGGGGTCAAGCCCCAGACGCGCGCGCGAGAAAATCACCAGCGGGAGTGTGGTGGACCCCGGACCGGAGAGGAACGCAGAAATCACCACATCGTCCAGCGACAGCGTGAAGGTCAGGAGCCACGCCGCCATGAGCGACTGGCTGATGCTGGGCAGGGTGACGTAGAAAAATACCTGCAGCGGGCGCGCCCCCAGGTCTTGGGCGGCCTCTTCCAGTTGCGGGTTCAGGTCACGCATGCGGGCTGACAACACCACCGTCGCGTAGGCCACACCCACCAGCAGATGGCCGATCCAGATGGTGACTAAGCCCCGCTCGGGGTAGCCGAAGGCGCGCTGCATGGACACCAGCATGAGCAGCAGCGACAGCCCCACCAGCACGTCGGGCATCACCAGCGGCGCGCGTGTGACCGCGGCGAAAAGCGCCCTGCCGCGCCAGCGCGGCATGCGCTCCAGTGCCAGCGCCGCCATCGTGCCCAGCACCACCGCCCCCGTGGCCGTGGCTGCGGCAATGCGCAGCGACAAAAAGAGTCCGTCGCGGATGGCTTGATCCTGCGCCAGCTTTTCATACCAGCGCAGGCTGAAGCCCGTCCACACATTGGGCACGGGCGATTCGGTGAAGCTGAACACCACCAGCGCCACGATGGGAAGGTAGAGAAAGGCAAAACCGGCCAGCAGCCAGATGCGCCCGATCCAGCGGGCGACAGGGGTGGCGATCATGCCTTGCGCTCCTTGCGTTCTGCCGCGTCCTGGCTGCGGTTGAGCAGCGCCAAAGGCAGGATGATCAGCAGCACCATCACCACGGCCACGGACGACGCCACGGGCCAGTCGTTGTTGGCAAAGAATTCGTCCCAGAGCACGCGGCCGATCATCTGCGTCTCCGGCCCGCCGAGCAGTTCGGGAATCACGTATTCACCCACACACGGAATAAACACCAGCATGGCCCCGGCCATGAGCCCGCTGCGCGACAACGGCACCGTGATGCGCCAGAAGGCCTGCCATGCCGTGGCACCCAGGTCCTGTGCGGCCTCCAGCAGCCGCAGGTCCATCTTGGACAGCGTGGCGTACAGCGGCAGCACCATGAAGGGCAAGTAGGTATAGGTCATGCCCAGCACCAGCGAGAACGGGCTGTACATAAGCTGGCCGGGCGCGGGGATGAGGCCCAGCCAGTAGAGCAGCTTGTCACCACCGCTGGCGACCAGCCAGTGGCCGATCCAGCCGGTTTCCGCATCCAGCAGCCCTTTCCAGGCGTAGACGCGCAGCAGGAAGCTGGACCAGAACGGCAGCATCACGCCCATCAGCAGCAACGGCTGAAGCGCCGACGATGCACGGGCCATGAAGTAGGCGAATGGGTAGCCAATGGCAATGCACACGGCCGTGGTGACGGCGGCGTACAGCAGCGAACGGCCGTAGGTGGAAAGGTACAGGCTGTCATTGAGCAGCAGCGCGTAAGCCTGCAACTGGCCCGTGAAGGCCCAGCCCTCTTCCGTGCGCGTGAACAGCGACGACAGCTGTGCCCCATCGGTCTCCAGGAAACTGATGCGCAGCACGATGAGGAATGGCAGCACGAAGAACACGAGCAGCCAGGCAGCCGGCACACCCGCCACCAGCCGCCAGCCCCAGCGCGCGCGGGTTGCCTTGTGCGATTGCGCAGCCATCGATTACTCCGTGAGCACGATTTGCGAGCCGGGCGGCCACGAGGCCCAGACGGCATCACCGGGCGCGAAGGGCATGGTGCCTTCGCGGTGGTCGTTTTCCACATGCACCTTCAGTCGCGCGCCACTGGGCAGTTCCAGGTGGAACATGGTGCTGTCGCCAAAGTAGGAAAAAGCCGTGACCACGCCCCGCACGCAGTTGCCACCCTCAGCGGGCGCCTGCGCCGAAATGTCGATCTTCTCGGGCCGCACGGCCACGGTCACCGCCTCGCCGCCCCGCTGCGCGAGCGGCTGGGCAAAACGGTGCACCAGATCAGCGCAGCGGACCTCCTGCGGCCCCGCCACGGTGCCGTCCATCAAATTGACGTTGCCGATGAAGTCGGCCACAAAGCGGTTGGCAGGGTTCTCATAGACCTGAGCGGGCGCGCCGATCTGCAACAGACGGCCCTGGCTCATCACCGCAATGCGAGAAGCCATCATCATGGCCTCTTCCTGGTCGTGCGTGACGAGCACGCAGGTCACGCCGATGCTGTGAATGATGTTGACCAACTCGATCTGCGTTTCTTCGCGAAGCTTCTTGTCGAGTGCGCCCAGGGGCTCGTCGAGCAGCAACAACTGGGGCCGTTTGGCCAAGCTGCGCGCCAGCGCCACGCGTTGCTGCTGCCCACCCGACAACTGGTGGGGCTTGCGGCGTGCCAGCGGCTCCATCTGCACCAGGCGCAGCATGGCATCCACACGCTCGGCCACCTCGGCCTTGGGCAGGCCATCGCGGCGCAATCCAAAGGCGATGTTGTCCCAGACGCTCAGGTGCGGGAACAGCGCGTACGACTGAAACATCATGTTCACAGGCCGCTCGTAGGGCGGGCGGCCTGCCAAGTCCACGCCGCCCAGCAGCACACGGCCTGAGGTCGGCGTCTCAAAGCCTGCCAGCATGCGCAGCAAGGTGCTCTTGCCCGAGCCCGATGAGCCCAGCAGCGCAAAAATCTCGCCGCGCGCGACGTCCAGGCTGACTTGGTCTACCGCCCGGAAGCTGCCGAAATCCTTGGTGACCGATTCGATGCGCAGAAACGCGCCATCCGCCGGGGAAGCAGGGTTCATGATGGCGTCAACAAATAAAAATGAATCAGCGGTTGGCTTTGAAATTGGTGAAGGTGCGCGTGACAAGGCGCAGCGTGGCCTGGTCCGGCGTGTCGGGCGCGATCATGGTGGCCAGTGCTTCGGCATTGGGAAACACCGCAGGGTCCTGTGCCAGCACGGGGTTCACATGCTTCATCGACGCCTTGTTGGGGTTGGCGTAGAACACCTTGTTGGTGAGCGATGCATGAACTTCGGGGCGCAGGATGTAGTTGATCCACTTGTGCGCGTTTTCGGGGTGTTTGGCGTCCTTGGGGATGGCCATGGTGTCAAAGAACAGCAGGCCGCCCATCTTGGGCAGCAGCACCTGCAGGTTCTGCGGAGCCTTCGCTTTTGCCGACTTGTCCTTGGCGATCATGATGTCGCCGGACCAGCCCACCACGGCACACAACTGGCCGCGTGCCATCTGATCGATGTAATCGGAACCCGAACCAGCGAAGCGCGTGACAGAGGGCCGAATCGCCTTGAGCATCTTGCCGGCTTCAGCGTAATCGGCTGCGTCCTTGCTGCGCGGGTCCTTGCCGATGTATTTCAGCGCGATGGGCATGATTTCAGACGCCGTGTCGAGGAAGGACACGCCGCAACCCTTGAGCTTGGAGATGTATTCGGGCTTGAACACCAGGTCCCAGGCATTTTCGGGCATGGGCATGCTGCCCAAAGCCTTTTTGACCTTGTCCACATTGATGCCCACGGTGGTGTAGCCCCACATCCAGTCCACCAGATACTCGTTGCCCGGATCGGTCTTGGCCAGTTGCGCTTGAATGGCTGGGTCGAGGTTGGCCAGGTTGGGAATCTTCGACTTGTCGAGCTTTTGCAGCAGCCCCGCCTGGATCTGCATCTTGGCAAAGTGCGAGCCGGGCACCACGATGTCGTAACCCGACATGCCAGCCACCAGCTTGGCATGCAGGGCCTCGTTGCTGTCGAAAAGGTCATAACGGACCTTGATGCCCGTTTCCTTTTCAAAATTCTTGATCGTGTCTTCGGCGATGTAATCGCCCCAGTTGTAGATATTCAGAACCGGCGGCTCTTGTTGGGCGTGGGCGGTAACTGCCACGGTTCCCAGGGCGGCCACCAGAAGTGCGCCAAGGCGGCGCGTTGTTGCATGCAGAACAGTCAGTTTCATGACCCCTTGACCCTTTCTTCAACAATCCAGAGAACGCACAAAATGGGCGCGATTATCCACGGTTGCACCCTGCGGGGGAACCCGTCAATTTGGAGGCATTTCCTCCAGAAATGCCGAAAATCCGCTAGATGAAAAGGCGCAGCCGCAGCAGGACTGCCACCAGGCAACCCAATACAAAACCCATGCCAACGTAAAGCAGCGCCCGCAGCGAGCGGTTGGAGCGGTGCTGCGCGAGCAGGAGTTCTTCGAGTTTTTCGCTCCGTCGGTCGGGGCGGTGGCGCAGAAAGTCATAGAGCAGGCGCGGCAACTCGGGCAGCATCTTGGCGTAGTGCGGCGCCTCGGCGCGCAATTCACGCAGAACGCGCTGCGGGCCCATCTGCTCCAGCATCCACTTTTCCAGAAACGGCTTGGCGGTGCTCCAAAGGTCCAGGTCGGGGTCGAGTTCGCGACCCAAACCCTCGATGTTCAGCAAGGTTTTTTGCAGCAGCACCAATTGGGGCTGAATTTCGACATGAATCCGGCGCGAGATCTGGGACATCCGCATCAGCAC
>JBCNOJ010000031.1:0-19099 GCA_039593925.1 Acidovorax sp. | reverse complement strand
GGATGAGCTGCGGCCTTTGCTGCTGCGCGATCTGCAGTGCACGCGCGCCGTCGGTGGCAAACAGCAGCCGGTAGTCCTCCTGCAGCACGTGCCGCAGCACCTGCAAATTGGTGGGCTCGTCGTCCACCAGCAGCAGGCGGGGGCGGTGGTCTTCCGCCGCGCCCACCAGGGTGGGCACTGCGATGGAGGGGGCTGCGGCGCCGGGCGCGTGCGGGCTGGCCATCGATCAGGCTCCTTGTGTGGCAGGCATCTGCTCGACGTGGCGGTGCAGGGTGCGCAGGGCGCCTTGGGCATCGTCGAAGTCGAACCGGTCCAGCGCCTCGCGCAGGCCATCCAGGCTGGTGGCGGGCAGATGCTGCTCCAGCACACCCAGGGGGCCGTCGGGCAGTTCGCCCGTGGACAGCGCCTGCGCCATCGCGGCCAGCGCTGCCAGCACCTGCGCGCGCTCGGCCGGGCCCATCTGTGCGGGGGGCGCGGGCGTGCCCGCCGGGCTGGCGTCGGGGGCGTCCAGGCTGTTCAGCGCCGTGCGCACCTGCTGCATCGCGCCTGCAAGCTCTTCGATGAGTACCGGGCGGGCGCCGGCGTGGGCAGGGTGCGCCGCAGCGGCTTCCAGCCGCTCGGCCAGTCGCTGCACGGCGGCCAGCGCCATGTTGGCGGCCGCACCGCGCAGCCGGTGTGCTGCAGCGGCCAGTCCCTGCGCGTCGTCGGTGGCGGCAGCGGCGCGCATCGCATCCAGCGTGGCGTCGGCATCCTGAAGGAAGCGCGCGATCGCCTCGCGCAGGTAGCGCGCCTGCGTCCACAGGCGCAGGCCGCGCTCCCAGTCGATGGCGGGCGGCAGAGGGGCGCTGCGGCCCTGCGGTGCGTCGGTGCCCAACGGGGCCGAGCCAGTGATGGGCAGCGCATCGTCCGCCAGACCGTGCAAGCCCACCACGCGCGCGATCTCGCCCATCAGGCGCAGGGGCTCAATGGGCTTGCTCGCGAAGCCATCCATGCCGGCCGCGCGGGCGTTGCGCCGGTCTTGCTCCAGCACGCTGGCCGACAGCGCAACGATGGCGGTGGGCTTGCGGCGCTGCTGCGACTGTTCAAAGCCGCGCATGTGGCGGGTGGCCTCCAGCCCGTCCATGTCGGGCATCTGCAGGTCCATCAGCACCACGTCGAAGCGCTCGCGCTCGAAAGCCTTCACCGCGTCGGCGCCGCTGTGCGCCAGCACCACCTTGTGGCCGCCGCGCTGCAGGGTGATGTCGAGCAGTTCCAGGTTGGCCGGCACGTCGTCCACGGCCAGCACGCGCAGCGGCGGCAGCGCCATGCGGGGCCGGGTGCGGACGGCTGCGGCAGGGGCGTCGCTTGCCGGCTCGGTGACCACCGGCAGCGGCAGGTGCACGCTGAAGGTGCTGCCTTTGCCAACCTGGCTGGCCACTGCGATCCGGCCACCCATCAACTCGGTGAGCTGGCGCGCAATGGTGGTGCCCAGGCCGGTGCCGCCATAGCGGCGCGTGGTGGACGCATCGGCTTGCGAAAACGGGTCAAAAATGCGCTGCAGCCCGTTGTGGTCGATGCCGATGCCGGTGTCGATGACCTCGAACAGCAGCTGCCCGCCCGTGCCCGACACACGCAGCGTGACGCTGCCCTCGTGCGTGAACTTGATGGCGTTGCCGATGAGGTTGAGCAAAATCTGCTGGATGCGGAACGCATCGCCCTGCCAGAACTCCGCCACGGTGGGGGCGTAGTCCAGCGCAAGGGTCAGCCCCTTCTTGGCGGCGTTGATGCGCAGCGAGGCCAGGATCTGATCGCACAGCTCGCGCAGGCTGAAGGCCTCGATCTCCAGCTCCACCGCGCCTTTTTCGAGCTTGGCGGTGTCCAGAATGTCGTTGAGCAAACGCAGCATGGAACGCGCCGCATGGTGGACGGTGCCCAGATGGCGGCGCTGGGTGCTTTCCAGCGGCGAGTCGAGCAGCGCCTCGGTGAAGCCGATGATGGCGTTCATGGGTGTGCGGATCTCGTGGCTCATGTTGGCCAGGAAGGTGCTGCGTGCGGCTGCGGCCTGTTCGGCCCGCTCTTTGGCGGTGCGCAGGTCGCGCTCCATCGCGCGGCGCTGGCTCAGGTCGGTGGCGAATTTGATGACCTTCGAGACCTTGCCGTCCGCATCAAAAATGGGGTTGTAGGTGGCCTGGATCCATACCTCGCGCCCGTCCTTGCCCAGGCGTTCAAACTCGCCCGCCGCGAACTCGCCCTGCCCAAGGCGGCGCCAGAAGGCAGCGTATTCATCGCTCTGCACAAAGTCAGACCTGCAGAACATGGCATGGGGCTGGCCGATGATTTCGTCCAGCGAATAGCCCGTGAGCGCCAGAAAATTGGCGTTGGCCGTCACCACGTGCCCGCGCAGGTCGAACTCCACGGTGGCCTGAGACCGGCCGATGGCCTGCACCGTGCCTTCAAATTCCGCATTGCGCGCCTTGCTCTCGGTCACGTCCAGGATGACGCCGTCGATCCAGCGCATGGCACCGTCGGCGTCCGGCACGCCACGGCCGTTTTCCGACATCCAGCGGGTATGGCCCTCGCGCGTCTTGATGCGGTATTCCACTTGGTAGGGCCGCCCGTTCTGCAGGGCATGCTCCACATCCAGAGCAATGTGGGCAGCGTCTTCAGGGTGGGTGATGTCGCCGAAGTGGATGCGACCCTGCACAAAATCCTCGGCTGTCCAGCCGGTGATGTGCACCACTGCGTCGCTGATGAACAGCATGGGCCAGCTGCCGCCGTTGAAGCAGCGAAACGCCACGCCAGGCAGATTGCCCACCAGGGAGCGCAGTTGTTCTTCACCCTGGCGGCGCTCGCGCTCCAGCGCCTTGCGCTCTGACAGGTCGGTCAAAAAGCCCACGAACAGCGGCTCGCCGGGCTGCTCCACCCGGCCCACAGCCAGGCGGATGGGCACCAGCGTGCCGTCCTTGCGCATGGCATCGACCTCGCGGCCTTCGCCGATGATCTTGGCCAGCCCAGTCTTCAGGTAGTTGCGCAAATAGCTGTCATGCGCATCGCGGTGTGGCTGGGGCATGAGCATGCGGATGTTTTGGCCCACCACTTCTTCGGCCGCCCAGCCCAGCAGCTTTTGCGCAGCGCCGTTGAACAGCCGCACCGTGCCGCGCGCATCGATGATGACGATGCCGTCCACCGCGGTGTCCACCAAGGCACTCAGGCGCGAAGCGGTGGCCTGCGATTCGCCCAGCAGCTGGCGGAACCGGATGCTCACGTTCACGCCCGTGATGACCAGTCCGATGGCCAGCGCCACCATGGCTATCGCAAGGGCCAAGTACACCGAATGCACGCTAGAGGTGAGATCGTCCACGGCGCCCACCACACGCAGCGCCGCCATGGCGATGTAGTGCATGCCGGCAATCGCAAGCCCCATGACCACACCGCCCAGCGTGGTTGCAGCCCAGGCCGGAATCTGGGCCACGCGGCCCAGCCTGAAGCGCACCCACAACGCCACACTGGCCACGACCACCGCAAAGACGAGCGACGCCAGGAACCCGGGCACGTCGTAGCGCATGACGGATGCGAATTCCGATGCCGCCATGCCCGAGTAATGCATCACCCCGATGCCCGCCCCCACCAGCACGCCGCCCAGCAGCAGCGAGCGCGTGTTGACCTGCGCCTGCGCCAGCACGTTGAGCGCCACCCACGACGCCAGCAGGCTGGGCACCACCGAACCCATGGTGATCCACGGGTTGAAGTCGCCCGAGGCACAGAGCTCGAACGCCAGCATGCCCACAAAGTGCATGGACCACACGCCGCCACCCAGCGCCACCGAGCCCGACAGAATGATCAGCCGGCGGCTTGATGCATCTGGCGCGCGCAGCGCCAGGCCCGCCAGATGGAGGGCCATGACGGACGAAGCAATGGCCAACGCCACCGACACGGCTACCAGCCATGGGTCGTGGCTCCAGAAAAGGCTTTGGGCAGCCTGGTCGGCACTGACAACAAAAAACCGGTCGAGCATCTGCGCGAAATGTAAGCAGTCGTGTCTATTGTGCCGAACTGCTATGCATGCAGTCTGTTAACAATCTTGTACGCGTTGGTACGAACCCACAGATTGGGCGGCACTGCGTGGAGCCGCTCTGAATCACACGCTGCCGCTTAATGCGTCACCCGGCCCCACTCGCGCTCGTAGGTATGCACCAGCGCCTGGTTAGAGAGGCGGTTCACGTCGGCTGGCACCCGCGCCATGTCGCGTGGGAAATCGAACAGCAGCGGCAGCGTGTCGGCACTCAGAAAGCGCAGGCCATCGGGCAAGGTATCGGGCAGGCGCCAGGGGCGGCGGCTGGCCAGCACGAAGCCCCATTCGCCAAAACTGGGCACATGGGCGTGGTACGGCGCCGCCCGCAGGCCCACGGATTCGATGGTCTGCACCACCGTCCAGAAGCTCTGGCGCGCCACCAGGGGGGACGTGGTCTGCACCACCGCATAGCCGCTGGCCGCCAGGCGCTTGTCCAGCAGCGCATAGAAGCTGTTGGTGTAGAGCTTGCCGATGGAGAAGTTGGTCGGGTCCGGGAAGTCCACCACGATGACATCGAAGGTTTCGGCGCCCTCCTGCAGCCAGCCGAAGGCGTCGGTGTTGACGATCTTCACCCTAGGGTCGCGCAGGGCGTTGCCATTGAGCTTTGCCAGCGTGGGGTTCTCGCTGAAGATGCGCGTCATGGCCGGGTCCAGCTCGACCAGCGTGACGGACTCCACCGAGGGGTACTTGAGGATCTCGCGCACGGCCAGGCCGTCTCCGCCCCCCAGCACCGCCACGCGCCGGGGCGCACCGTGGGCCGCCATGGCAGGGTGCACCAACGCCTCGTGGTAGCGGTATTCGTCGGCCTCGGCAAACTGCAGGTTGCCGTTGAGGTACAGCCGGTGCCCCAGGCGACCTTGCGTGACCACGATGCGCTGGTAGGGCGACGCGGTGGAAAACACGATGCGGTCTTGATAGAACTTGTCCTCGGCAAAGGTGGTGATGTGGTCGGCGCCCACCAACCCGGCCAGCAGCACGCCCAGCACCATCACGCAGGCCACCACGTGGGCGCGCAGGCGCCGCAGTTCGTGCCGGAACAGCCACACCGCCCACAGCGCGACGGCTGCATTCATCAACCCGAACAGCAAGCCCGTGCGGATGAGCCCCAGGTGCGGCACCAGCAGCAGCGGGAAGGCCATGGACACGGCCAAAGCGCCCAGATAGTCGAACGTGAGCACTTGCGAGACCAGGTCTTTGAGCGCCACATTGCGCTTCAAGATGCGCATGACCAGCGGAATCTCCAGCCCCACCAGTGTGCCCACCATGAGCACCATGCCGTACAGCAGAAACCGGAATGCCCCGGGCGTATAGGCATTGGCCAGGAACAGCGTTGCGGGCAGCGCACCCCCGATCAGCGCGACGAGCAGTTCGATGCGCAGAAAGTGCGCCGGCAACTGCCGCTCAAAATAGCGCGACAGCCACGAACCCACGCCCATGGCGAAGAGGTAAGTGCCGATGATGGTGCTGAACTGCAGCACCGAATCGCCCAGCACGTACGACGCCAGCGCGCCTGCCGCCAGCTCGTACAGCAGCCCACACGCGGCCACCACGAAGACGCTGATGAGCAGGGCGATTTCGATGGGGCGGGGGCCGGTGGGGCCGCCACCTGCGCCTTCGTGCATTGGGGCGGTGATTGGCAGTTCAGAGGGCAAAGCGTTGTCAGGGCACCCGTGCGGATGCTCCGGTTCGTTCGAGCGAGGTTTTGAAAGTGGTCAGTTAGTGAATCGCCGCCGCCACGATGATGCTGATGCCCAGGCACATCGCGGCCACCACCATGCCCAGGGCCTTGTTCTGCTTCTCGACGATTTCGCGCCACAGGTCATAGGGCGTGATCTTGTCGACGATGATGAAGCACACCCAGAAGATGACCACGCCGATCAGCGCGTACAGGATGGACCCGAGAAACGCTGCGGGCCGGAGCCATTCGATTCCCATCATGATGTGATCTCCTTGAAAACGGTTGGGGTTTGGGGTGTGCGGTGGGGCGCTGGCTGAGCAAGCGGTGGGGACAAGGGCAGCCTGCTCTACTTGTGGCTGCCGCCCGACGAGTATCCGCCGAACGAGCCGCCCGAACTGCGGTAGCCGCTGCCCGATGAGCCCGAGCAGTTGCTCAGGATGATGAGCAGGATCAGGATGACCACGGCGATCAGAATCACGGTGGCGCAGCCCATGCCCTTGGCGGCCACGAAGGGGCCCGGGTCATCGCGCTGCAGCACGTCTTTTATGTCGTCGAGCTTGAAGGCCTTGGCCACCGCGTCGCTCGCGAGCTTGTCGCCAGCGGACCAGGTGATTTCATTGGGGCTTTGCTCCATTGAGAGCAGGCCCTTGGCGCTGGCAAAGTCGCGGTTGGTGGTCTTTTGCCCGCGCGAGACTTGCCAGTAGAACTCGCCGAGCACGTAGGTGGTTTCGGCCTCGTAGGTGTATTTGAGGTCGTACTTGGTGCCCAGGTAGGTGGCCGAGCGGCCGTGGCCTGCCATCTGCGGCGCACCGGTGGTGGGGCGCACCATGCTCCAGCCTTCTTCCGAATCGACGAGAAAGGCAAAACCGCGCTTCTGGTTGTAGAGCAGGTATTCGCTCCAGCCGAAATGCTCGTCGTCGCCCGGCTCCACGCCCATGCGGTGCTGAAAGCCCACCACCTGCCAGTGCACGCCCTGCAACTGGCCCTTGCTGCCCAGCGGAATGATGGGCAGCACAGGCTCGTCCTGCTCGGCCGAGCGCAGCTCGCCGCCCACGCCGCTGCTCAGATCGATGACGCTGGCGCACGAGCCGCAGGTGATGGTTTTGGTGGTGGCCAGCTTCACTTGCACGGGCGCACCGCAGTGCGGGCAGCTGAACTGGCGGCTGTTCTTTTCTTCCTTGGCGGATTCGTCCTTGAGGCCCTTGATCTGCAGGTCTTCCAGCAGCACGGCCTTGCCGCGCTCGACGGCGGGCGGGTTGCGGCTGTAGTCGATGCTGACCACCTCGCCGTCGCTGCTGCGCAACTCGACCATGCCAAAGGGTTCGCCCAGCGCTGGCAGCTTGGGCAGTTCGCCCTGGGCGGAAATCAGCGAGGCCTGGCCCGTATAGGCCACGCTGTAGGGCTTGCCGTTGATGGCGGTGGTGGTGCCGATGCGAAAACGCGCCGCCTCGGGCATTTCGCGGCCCGGGTCGATGGGGCGCGTGAAGACGTAGGCGCCGTTGTCCTCGCCCAGCGTGGCCATGGTGCCGTCGTTGAGGAAGGCCACCCACTCGGTCCACACGCCCGCATCGCCCTTGTACTGCAGACGGCCGATGAGGGTGAACGGCACGTCCTTGCCATCGAGCTGAATGCGGCCGCTGGCCATGAGTTGCAGCGGGCTGTGGTCGTCAAACAACTCGGCCATCTTGCCCACGCGCTGCAGCACCTCGCCGCTGCGCACCACGGTGCTCTGGCAATAGGGGCAGATGGCGTGGGTGGACTGGGCGCTGCGAAACTCCACGGGCGCGCCGCAGCCGGGGCAGGGCGCGCGGTAGCTTCGCTGCGTGGGCGAGGGCGGAGTGGGTTCTGTGGCCATCGGGCGGTGCTGCTGCTTGCGCCGCTCCACGCGGCTGGACGATCGGATTTGTAGCCTTTTAGGCCTCTAGCGCTTATCCCTCAAGCGCAAGCAGCTATCATTTTTATATCTTTGTACCGATGCCGTCAGACCAGCTTCTTGAGCAGCTCGGTCTTCTTGGCGTCGAACTCTTCCTGCGTCAGGATGCCCTTGGACTTGAGTTCGCCCAGCTTTTCCAGCGTGGCCATGACCTCTTCGGGCTTCACGCCCACGGGCGCTGCAGCGGCCTGCGCAGCGGCTGCCGCAGCAGGGGCCACTGGGGTCTGCAGGCCTTGCTGCAGGTTCTGCGCCAGCACCTGGCCCAGCGCCACACCGGCGCCCAGGCCCATCGCGTCGCCCGCAATGCCGCTGCCGCCACCACCGCCGCCTTCGGCGAACTTGGGGATGGCCTGCGCGGTCTGGTACTGCATGAACTTGGCCATGTCGTTCCCCACCATGCCCATGCCGATCTTCTGGTCGAGGATTTTTTGCAGCTCTTCGGGCAGCGAGACGTTCTGCACCGTCATGGTTTCGAGCTGCAGGCCGATCTTGGCGAATGCGGGCGCCAGTTCCTTGGACAGCGCATCGGCAAACATGACTTGGTTGGCGGCCAGATCGAGGAACGGCACGCCGCTGCCGGCAATGGCGTTGCTGATGTTCTGCAGCACCAGGCCACGCAACTGGCCTTCCAGGTCCGCCACGGGGTAGGACTCGCGCGTGCCGGAAATCTCGGTGTGGAACAGTTTCGGGTCGGCGATGCGGAACGCGTAGTTACCGAACGCGCGCAGGCGCACGGCGCCGAAGTCCTTGTCGCGGATCGTGATGGGCTGGGGCGTGCCCCACTTCTGGTCGATCTGCTGGCGCGTGCTGAAGAAGTACACGTCGCTCTTGAACGGGGACTCGAAGAGCTTGTCCCAGTTCTTCAGGTAGGTCAGCACCGGCAATGTTTGCGTGGTGAGCTTGTAGGTGCCGGGGCCGAACACGTCGGCCACCTGGCCCTCGTTCACGAACACGGCCATCTGTGACTCGCGCACCACCAGCGTGCCGCCGTTCTGGATTTCCATACCCGCCATCGGGAAGCGCCAGGCCAGCGTGCCATCCCCCGACTCGGTCCACTGGATGATGTCAATGAACTGTTTCTTGATGAAGTCCATGAGGGCCATGTGTGCTCCCGTGTGCGGTAAGAAGGGTTAGGGAAAAGGACCGGCCATGATAGCAATGGGTCCTGTCGGCCAAAGGCTTTTTTCTGCGCTGGCGTGACCGGGGTGATGACCCAAGGCTACCCCTAAGCAGGGCCCCTTCGCGCCGTCCAGACGCGATGCCATTGGATGGCATCACCCCAGTCGCATTGGCTTGCGCCTGATAGTGACTATCTTTCAATTAGTCATGATCAATTGGTCATATTTATTAAGAATGACTACCATTTGACCATCTTCTGCTCACTGCAGCAGGGCCGCACGAACACCGTTGACCCCAGGAGTCCGCCATGTCCCGCATCCGCCAAGTTGCCCGCCAGAACAAGACCATGCTGATGAAAACCGGTAGCTACTACGTCATCCACATTGGCGTGGCCGCCATGGTGGCGTATGCCGTGACCGGCAATCTGTGGGCATCGCTCACGCTGAGCTTGCTGGAGCCGACCGTGCAGGCAGTGGCGTTTTTCTTTCATGAAAAAGCGTGGGACCGCGCCGCGCAGCGCACGGCCCGTAACGCCGCCTTGCAAGCCGCCTGATCTCTGCCATTCGTAGGAGCACCACCATGTACACCATCCCACTTCACAGCCGCACTGCCGCAGGCCTGGCTTTCCAACGCTGGCTCGTCAAGCGCCTGGCGGGCCTGGCCACAGCGGCGTAGCGCGCCTCCCTTGGAAACACAAATGCCCCGCAAGCGGGGCATTTTTGATGGTGCTGGCGATTTCCTCTCAGGCCTTGATGTCCAGCAGCGAGCCCATCATCGCATCCTGCGTTTTGATCGTCTGCAAGTTGGCCTTGAAAGCGTAGGTGGCAGACATCTGCTCCACCACCTCCTGCTCCAGCGCAACGCCTTCCTGCCCCTCGCTTTGCACACTCGCACGAACGCCTGCGCTCTCGGGCACCGCCTCCTGGGTTACAGCCTGCCGACGAAAGCCGGGGGTGTTCATGTTGGCCACGTTGTGCGCCGACACATCCAGCCGCAACTGGGCGGCTTGCAGGCCAGAGGAAGCGATGGAACTGAGCGAGGCCATGGCGTTTGCACAAAGTTACAAATAGGCCCCTATTTTGATACGGCAAGCCAGCCCGTGCAAGCCACCCTCTGCCGTCTGCGTGTCACCCATGTGCCTGCACCAGACACTGTGCAAACGCCTGCGCTGCCCTGGTCGGTTGCGGCGACTTGCGCAGCACGCTCACAAACTGGCAGCGGTAGTGGAACTGCGCGGGCAACACCGCCTGCATCAGCCCCTGCCGTTCGAAGCCTTCGGCATAGTGGTCTGGCAGAAAGCCCAGGTAGCGGCCCGACAGGATCAGCGTGGCGATCGACTCCTGGTCAAACCCCGTGGCCTTGCGCGGCAGGCGGGTGCTGTGGCTCAGCTCCATGTTGGGCGAGTGGTAGCCCAGGCCTGCAAACTGGTAGGCGCGCAGTGATTCCCAGGTGAGTGCGGCGTGCTCGGTGCCGTAGAGCGGGTGGCGGGCGCCGCAGTACAGCAGCATGGTTTCGGCAAACAGGTCGGCATACACAAGGCTTTGCGATGTGCGGTGCGCCGGGATGATGCCCACATGGAAGCTGCCGTCGATGAGCCCGCGCTCGATGGCCGGGATGGAGGCTACGTGCATCTGCAGGCTCACCTCGGGCGCCTGCTGGGCAAACAGCGCAATCGCGTCGCCGATATGCGCTGCGGGGTTGCTGGCGGTTTTGTCGAATACGGCCACCTCCAGCCGCCCGCCCACGCGGCGGTGGATGTCGTCAATGCTGCTGCGAAACGCATCCACGGCAGACAGGAGGCGCAGGGTTTCGTCATACACCCGCTGCCCCTCGGCCGTCAGCGCAAACCCTGCCCGCCCCCGCCGGCACAGCGTGAGGCCCAGACGGGCTTCCAGGTCTTTGATATGTCGGCTGACGGTGCTGGTGCCGATGTTCAGCTCCAGCTCGGCGGCCGACATGCCGCCGCACTCCACCACGCTCTTGAAGACCTGCAGCAGGCGCAAGTCCATGTCGCTGAGCTGGCCCAGCACAGCGCGGTGTTTTCCAGGTCCGGCAGGCGCGGAGATTGGTGGGGGTGGAATCGGGTCTTTTACTTGCATAAATCGTCAAGTAAACATTGATATTGGATTATTTGAGAGATTAACAGGCGGCGCAACAATGCCCTACGTCAAGCCCCAGGCCGCTGGGGCAGCTTTGCTTTTCTCGCCCTTTTATCGCCGCCTTTGCACTGGAGAACCCCATGAGCTTCGTCAACATCGAAAAACCCGCCGCCGGTGCCGAAGGCCCCCGCATAGACGCCGAATGGCTGGACGCGCACTGGATGCCCTACACCGGCAACCGCCAGTTCAAGGCCAACCCGCGCATGATCGTGGAAGGCAGCGGTGCCTACTACACCGACTCCGAAGGCCGCAAGATTTTTGACGGCCTCTCGGGCCTGTGGTGCGCGGGCCTGGGCCACGGCCGTCGCGAGATCGCCGAGGCCATCGGCAAGCAGGCGATGAAACTGGACTACGCGCCCGCCTTCCAGTTTGGCCACCCGCTGTCGTTCGAGCTGGCCAACCGCGTCAAAGAGCTGACACCCGCAGGGCTGGACTACGTGTTCTTCACCGGCTCGGGCTCCGAGTCGGCCGATACGTCCCTCAAGATGGCGCGCGCCTACTGGCGTGCCAAGGGCCAGGGCACCAAGACGCGCCTGATCGGCCGCGAAAAGGGCTACCACGGCGTGAACTTTGGCGGCATCTCGGTGGGCGGCATCGTGGCCAACCGCAAGCTGTTTGGCCAGGGCGTGGAAGCCGACCACCTGCCCCACACCCAGCCGCCCGCGGGCTCGTTCCACAAGGGCATGCCGCCCACGGGCAAGGAGCTGGCCGACCGCCTGCTGGAAGTGATTGCGCTGCACGATGCATCAAACATTGCTGCCGTCATCGTCGAGCCCTTCTCGGGCTCGGCCGGTGTGGTGATCCCGCCCGTGGGCTACCTGCAGCGCCTGCGCGAGATCTGCACACAAAACAACATTTTGCTGATTTTTGACGAGGTGATCAGCGGTTTTGGCCGCAGCGGCGCCTGGACGGGTGCAGAGGCCTTTGGCGTGACGCCCGACATCCTGAACTTTGCCAAGCAAGTCACCAACGGTGCGCAGCCGCTGGGCGGCGTGGTGGCCACCAAGGAGATCTACGACACCTTCATGGCCGCAGGCGGCCCTGATTACATGCTCGAATTCCCGCACGGCTACACCTACTCGGCCCACCCCGTGGCCTGCGCAGCGGGCATTGCTGCACTCGACATCCTGCAAAAAGAAGACATGATCGGCCGCGTGAAGGCGCTGGCCCCGTACTTTGAGCAGGCCGTGCACAGCCTCAAGGGCGCCAAGCATGTGGCCGACATTCGCAACTTTGGCCTGGCCGCCGGCTTCACCATCGCAGCGCTGCCCGGCGAGCCCGCCCGCCGCCCTTATGAAATTGCGATGAACTGCTGGAAGAAGGGCTTTTACGTGCGCTACGGTGGCGACACCATCCAGCTGGCACCGCCCTTCATCAGCACCCAGGCCGAAATCGACCGGCTGATCAGCGCCCTGGGCGACGCCCTGCAAGAAACGGCTTAAGGCACAAGCCCGACCGGCCCATGCGCATCTCCATCCTCACCTTCGACGCCTTCAACGACCTCGACTCGCTCGTGGCCTTTGGCATGCTCAGCCGCATCGCGCTGCTGGGCGACACGGACTGGCAGGTGCGCATTGCCAGCCCCACGCCGCGCGTCACGTCCATGAACGGCCTCACCATCGACGCACATGAAGACCTGAGCCAGTTGGCCCAGGCCGATGCGGTGCTGGTGGGCAGCGGCATGAAGACGCGCGAGGTGGCCAACACCCCGGCGCTGATGGAGCAGCTGCGTGCGCTGAACCCTGAACGCCAGTTGCTGGCGGCGCAGTGCTCGGGCACCTTTTTGCTGGGCCGCCTGGGCCTGCTCCGCGGCACGCCCGCGTGCACGGACCTGACCAGCAAGCCCTGGGTGGTGGAGTCGGGCGTAGACGTAGTGCCGCGCGCCTTCACCGCCCGTGGCAACGTGGCCACGGCGGGTGGGTGCCTGGCGTCGCAGTACCTGGTGGCGTGGCTGATTGCGCGCCTGAAGGGGCTGGACGCCGCGCGTGAAGTGCTGCACTACTTTGCGCCCGTGGGCGAAAAGCAGGAATACATTGACCGCGCGTTGGCCCATGTGCTGCCGGTCTTGGAGCCCCAAGCCGTCACGGTTTAGATACTATTAATTTGATAGCTGCTTGCGCTTGATAGATAAGCGCCAGAGGCAATTTTTACTTGAAATCACTATGAACCACGACAAGAACGTCACCACCACCATCGGCCACCTGATCGACGGCAAGATCGTTGCCGATGCTGATCGCACGCAGCCCGTTTTCAACCCCGCCACCGGCCAATCAACCACCAGCGTGGCGCTGGCGAGCAAAGCGACGGTGGAGGCTGCGATTGCCTCGGCCGAGGCCGCCTTCCCCGCCTGGCGCAACACGCCGCCTTTGAAGCGCGCCCGCGTGATGAGCAAGCTCAAAGTGCTGCTCGAAGAAAACGCCGACAAGATTGCCGCGATGATCACCGCCGAACACGGCAAGGTGCTGGCCGATGCACACGGCGAGCTGCAGCGCGGCATCGAGAACGTGGAATACGCGAGCTATGCGCCCGAGCTGCTCAAGGGCGAGCACAGCCGCAACGTGGGCCCCAGCATCGACTCGTGGTCCGAGTTCCAGGCGCTGGGTGTCACCGCCGGCATCACCCCCTTCAACTTCCCGGCCATGGTGCCGCTGTGGATGTGGCCCATGGCCGTGGCGTGTGGCAACACGTTCGTGCTCAAGCCTTCGGAGCGCGATCCGTCCTCCACGCTGTTCATCGCCCAGCTGGCGCTGGAAGCAGGCCTGCCTCCCGGCGTGCTGAACGTGGTCAACGGCGACAAGCTGGCCGTGGACACCTTGCTGCAAGACCCCCGCGTGAAGGCCGTGAGCTTTGTGGGCTCCACGCCCATTGCCGAATACATCTACAGCGAAGGCTGCAAGCACGGCAAGCGCGTGCAGGCCCTGGGCGGCGCCAAGAACCACGCAGTGCTGATGCCCGACGCAGACGTGGACAACGCCGTGAGCGCGCTGATGGGTGCGGCCTACGGATCGTGCGGCGAGCGCTGCATGGCCATCCCGCTGCTGGTCGCCGTGGGCGACGCAGTGGGTGATGCCGTGATTGCGGGCCTGAAGACCGAAATCGCCAAGATGAAGGTCGGCCCCGGCACCGACAACAGCAACGACATGGGACCGCTGGTGACCAAGCCACACTTTGAAAAGGTGAAGGCCTATGTGGACAGCGGCGTGGCCGAAGGCGCCACGCTGGTGGTCGACGGCCGTGGCGTGAAGGTGGCGGGCCATGAGGAAGGCTACTTCCTGGGCGCCTGCCTGTTCGACAACGTCAAGCCCGGCATGAAGATCTACCAGGAAGAAATCTTCGGCCCCGTGCTCGGCGTGGTGCGCGTGAAGACGCTGCAGGAAGCCATGCAGCTCATCAACGACCACGAATACGGCAACGGCACCTGCATCTTCACCCGCGACGGCGAGGCCGCCCGCTATTTCACCGACCACATCCAGGTCGGCATGGTGGGCGTGAACGTGCCCCTGCCCGTGCCCGTGGCCTACCACTCGTTTGGCGGCTGGAAGCGCAGCCTGTTCGGCGACTTGCACGCCTACGGCCCGGATGCCGTGCGCTTCTACACCAAGCGCAAGACGATCACGCAGCGCTGGCCCTCGGCGGGCGTGCGTGAAGGGGCAGTGTTCAGCTTTCCGAGCAGCCGTTGATCGATGGGTGCAAATAGGCCCTGATAACCGCTGATGCGCACACGCAACGCCCCGCAGCCGTCCGCTGCGGGGCGTTTTTCATGGAGCGGCAGATTGCTGCGCGACAGGTCATCACTGATCCACCCTGATAAGCAGATTCGCTTACTAGGGTTTTTACCGGCCTCGTCCTACAATCGCGGACCCTTACAAAGCTGACAGCCCCCGCCAAGCCGCCCCCAGCGCGGTTTTCTTACTGCACCCATCCTTGAGTTGGAGACATTGAATGCCCGAGAACACCACGGCCCAGAACAACAACAACGAATCCGACAAGCGCGCCCAGTTGCGCCGTGCCGCTCTCGAGTACCACGAGTTTCCAAAGCCGGGCAAGCTGGCGATTGCCGCCACCAAGCAAATGATCAACCAGCACGACCTCGCGCTGGCTTATTCGCCCGGCGTGGCAGCACCGTGCGAAGAGATCGTCAAGGACCCGGCCAATGCCTTCCGCTACACGTCGCGCGGCAATCTGGTGGGTGTGATTTCCAACGGCACCGCCGTGCTGGGTCTGGGTGACATCGGTGCGCTGGCCTCCAAACCGGTGATGGAAGGCAAGGCGGTCCTGTTCAAGAAGTTCGCGGGCGTGGACGTGTTCGATATCGAGATCGATGAGAAGGACCCCGCCAAGCTGGTGGAAGTGATCGCGGCGCTGGAGCCCACCTTTGGCGCCATCAACCTCGAAGACATCAAGGCCCCCGACTGCTTCTACGTAGAGCGCGAGTTGCGCAAGCGCATGAAGATCCCGGTTTTCCACGACGACCAGCACGGCACGGCCATCACCGTGGCAGCGGCCATGGTCAACGCGCTCAAGGTGGCGGGCAAGAAGATCGAGGACGTGAAGCTCGTGACCAGCGGTGCGGGCGCGGCAGCCCTGGCCTGCCTGAACCTGCTGCTCAAGGTGGGCGTGCAGCGCAAGAACGTGTTCGTCACCGACCTGGCCGGCGTGGTCTACGAAGGCCGCGAAGAGCTGATGGACGACGACAAGCGCCAGTTCATGCAAAAGACCGACGCGCGCAAGCTGGCCGAGGTGATCGTCGGTGCCGACGTGTTCCTGGGCCTGTCGGCCAGCAACGTGCTCAAGCCCGAGATGGTGGCCACCATGGCAGAGCGCCCCGTGATCTTCGCACTGGCCAACCCCAACCCCGAAATCATGCCCGAGCTGGCGCACAGCGTGCGCAGCGACGTCATCATGGCCACGGGCCGATCGGATTACCCGAACCAGGTCAACAACGTCCTGTGCTTCCCGTACATCTTCCGCGGCGCGCTGGACAGCGGCGCCACCACCATCACCGATGAGATGGAAATTGCGGCCGTGCACGCCATTGCAGAGCTGGCCCAGGCCGAGCAGAGCGAAGTGGTGGCCGCCGCCTACGTGGGCGAGAAGCTGACGTTCGGCCCTGAGTACCTGATCCCCAAGCCGTTTGATCCGCGCCTGATGATGAAGATCGCCCCGGCCGTGGCCCAGGCGGCGGCGGACAGCGGCGTGGCGCAGCGCCCGATTGCGGACATGGATGCGTACCGCGACCGGCTGCAGACCTTCGTCTACGCCTCGGGCACCACGATGAAGCCCATCTTCGACGCCGCCCGCAACGCCTCCAAGAAGCGTGTGGCCTACGCCGAAGGCGAGGAAGAGCGCGTGCTGCGCGCCGCCCAGATCGTGGTGGATGAGAAGGTCGCCCGCCCCACGCTGATCGGGCGCCCCGCCATCATCGCCCAGCGCATCGAAAAGTTTGGCCTGCGCCTGAAGGAAGGCGTGGACTACGACGTGGTCAACACCGACTTTGACCACCGCTACCGCGACTTCTGGCAGACCTACCACCGCATGACCGAGCGCAAGGGCATCACCCAGCAGGTCGCCAAAATCGAGATGCGCCGCCGCCTCACACTCATCGGTTCGATGATGCTGCACAAGGGCGAAGTGGACGGCATGATCTGCGGCACCTGGGGCACCACGGCCAACCACCTGATGTACATCGACCAGGTGATCGGCAAGCACGCCGGCGGTGCCGACAGCACGGCCCAGGACGTGCCGGTGTACGCCTGCATGAACGGCCTGGTGCTGCCCGGTCGCCAGGTGTTCCTGGTGGATACCCACGTCAATTACGACCCCACACCTCAGGAACTGGCCGAGATCACCGCCCTGGCGGCTGAAGAAATGATGCGCTTTGGCATCAAGCCCAAGGCCGCGTTGCTCTCGCACTCCAACTTCGGCACCAGCAACGGCCCCAGCGCCGTGAAAATGCGCCAGACCCTGGAGCTGCTGCGCCAGCAGGCGCCCTGGCTGGAAGTGGATGGCGAGATGCACGGCGACGTGGCGCTGGACGGCAAGGCCCGCGCGGCCATGATGCCGGGCAGCGAACTGACGGGCGATGCCAACCTGCTGGTGTTTCCCAACATCGACGCGGCCAACATCGCCTACAACCTGCTCAAGACGGCGGCCGGTGGTGGCATCGCCATTGGCCCCGTGCTGCTGGGTGCAGCCAAGCCGGTTCACATCCTGACACCGAGCGCCACCGTGCGCCGAATTGTGAACATGACAGCCTTGACCGTGGCCGATGCCAACGTGTCAAGATAAGCGATAAAAAGATAGCAAGCGCCAACTTTTATCGCTTGCACTTCCGGTCAGCGCCTGCCCAATCTTTGTGCAGGCGCTTGCATTTTGGGGGCTGTTGAGCGACACTAGAGGTTCGAAATTTCGGGTTAACCCGTAGTTTCTGAAAGGTTCGTTGATGCTGAAGGCTGTTGCCACCCAGGCGCGCAAAGCAGGGGTTTTGTGTGTTTTGGGTGTTGCGTTAGTGGTGTCCCCGCTTGTGGGACACGCCCGGAATTCTCCGTCCACCGACGGCCCCCCCACCCCCATCGCATTGGCCGAGTTGCCGCCCCAAGGGCGTGCCACGTATGCGCTGATTCATGAGGGAGGGCCTTTTCCGTACGAGAAGGACGCAACTGTTTTTGGCAATCGCGAGCGGCTGTTGCCCGCCCAACAACGGGGCTACTACCGTGAATACACCGTCAGAACACCAGGATCGCGCAACCGGGGAGCCCGGCGCATCGTGTGTGGCGGCAAGCAACCCCGGACGCCGGATGCCTGCTACTACACCAGCGATCACTACGCCAGTTTCCGCAAGATCGTGGAATGAATCCGTTGCGCTGAGCGCAGGCCAGAGATACGCTGGCGGCCGTTAGCGCACCCCCTTGAATCCCCCACCCCGCAGGCTGCCCCGCGCAGCTTTGCGGAGAGCCAGAAGTTTGTGGACTTATTAAAGAAAGAGTAGCGGAGATGCAGACGCCACTTCGGAAAGACCTGGAAACGCCACTGCGTGGCGTGCGCACCAACATCGTGCAATCCATTCGCGCGTTCCGCGTGCAGGATCTGCAGGATGCAGCCACCTCCATGGGTCACCATTTCTTGTATGCCAACCTGGCCCACGCGCAGTCCAAGCAGGATGTGCTGGACCTGATTGCCGCGCAATTCACGTTCCCGTCGCACTTCGGCAAGAACTTCGATGCGCTGTACGACTGCATGACCGATCCCTTGCACAAATCGGGCCCGCAGCCGGGTTTCATCGTGGTGCTGGAGCAGATCCCCGCCACGGGCAAATTCGACAAGGAAGCGCGCGAGCAGCTTTTGGACATCTTCCGTGACGCCGCAGACTACTGGGGCGACCGCAAGATTCCGTTCCGGTGCTTCTATTCTTTTCTGTAGCCCGTTCTGCATCCACCAGCCAAGCAGAACGGGCGAATGAGGCTAGCAACACCCAAGGCGTTGAGGGCATTGACATCAGCGGCGCACACGGCAGCAGCAACAGCGCAGAGGCTGTTGAGAAGATGCCGACGGACAAGCTTGTGGACGTGTCGCCCATGGCGCTGCGCATGAGCAGCCCGTTCAACGCAGGCTATTGGCTTTCGGCAGCCTGATTTCGGGACACCCCGCTGAGGCGCTGCGCGCCTCGGCGCCACCGGTGCCACTACCAGAGGCGGCGGCTCTTGGGACACGCCAAGCCTGCGCAAGCAGGCTTAAAGGCGCGGCCCTCAGCCCGTCTCTCGAATCGCTGACGCGCTTCGGAAAGGGGCGATGTGCCCTCGCTGCAAGGCGACCCTCGCTCGTCAGTCCTGGTCTGGAGCGCGCAAGTTGCTATGGCCGTGGCGAAATCAGACACAAGCCCTCAAGATCAGCGGCAAGGCGGCCTCAAATTTTTTGAGCCAAATGGGGCTTCAGCGCTTACCCAGCAAGCGCGAGCAGCTATTGATCTAAGAGCACGCCTGTGCCAGCGCCACGTACTCCTGCACGGGCACTTCTTCCGCGCGGCGCTGGGTGTCGAAGTCACCGGCGAACTGGCGTGCCTCCAGCCAGCGGCCCAGGGTGTGGCGCAGCAGCTTGCGGCGCTGGCTGAAGGCCACCTGCACCAGTTCAGACAGCAATGCGGGCGGCAATGCGGCAGGGGC
>JBCNOJ010000309.1:0-6400 GCA_039593925.1 Acidovorax sp. | reverse complement strand
GCCGCCCAGGTCATACACAGCAATCTTGCGGTCGCCCTTTTCCTGCTTGTCCAGGCCGAAGGCCAGGGCTGCCGCAGTGGGCTCGTTGATGATGCGCTTGACTTCCAGGCCTGCGATACGGCCGGCGTCCTTGGTGGCTTGGCGCTGGGCGTCGTTGAAGTAGGCGGGCACGGTGATCACGGCCTCGGTCACGGGCTCGCCCAGATAGTCCTCAGCAGTCTTCTTCATCTTGCGCAGGATGTCGGCAGACACCTGCTGGGCAGACAGCTTGTTGCCGCGCACTTCGATCCAGGCGTCGCCGTTGTCGGCGGCCACGATCTTGTAAGGCATCAGGTCGATGTCCTTTTGCACTTCCTTCTCGGTGAACTTGCGGCCGATCAGGCGCTTGACAGCGTACAGCGTGTTTTTGGGGTTCGTCACGGCCTGGCGCTTGGCCGAGGCGCCGACGAGGATCTCGCCGTCTTCCTGGTAGGCAACGATGGAGGGCGTGGTGCGCGCACCTTCGCTGTTCTCGATCACGCGGGTGGTGTTGCCTTCCATGATGGACACGCAGCTGTTGGTGGTGCCCAGGTCAATGCCGATGATTCTTCCCATGATTTTTCTCCGAATGCTTGAATGGTTTGGATGGCTAGTAACTTGTGGATAACTCGATGGGGTTCAAGTCGTCCGAGCTGATTTATTTGAAGGTTTGCCGCAATTACTTCGGTGCTGCGACGGTGACGAGCGCTGGGCGCAGCACGCGTTCGGCGATCACGTAGCCCTTTTGCAGCACCGCCACGACCGTGTTGGCCTCCTGCTCGGCGGGCACCACGCTGATGGCCTGGTGCTGGTGCGGGTCGAACTTGGCGCCTGCGGCGGGGTTGATGGCAATCACCTTGTTGCGCTCCAGGGCCGAGGTCAGCTGGCGCAGGGTGGCGTCGGCGCCTTCGCGCAGCTGCTCGGGTGTGGCTTCCTTGATGGCCAGTGCGGCGTCCAGGCTGTCGGCCACGGGCAGCAGGCTCTCGGCAAAGCTCTCGATGCCAAACTTGCGGGCCTTGGCCACTTCATCCTCGGCTCGGCGGCGGGCGTTTTCGACTTCGGCCTTGGCGCGCAGGAACTGGTCTGCCAGATCAGCGCTCTTCGTTTTCAGCTCGGCCAGCTCGCCCTGCAGGCGGGCCAGCTCGTCGGAGGCGTGGGCAGCCATGGCGGCTTCGACTTCTTCGGGGGCGGGGGCGCTTTGGGGTGGGTTGGTAGGGCTGGTATCGGACATGTCGTGGTCTGAAGATAAAGATGAACAGCAGCAGAACTGCGGGGACGCGCGAGACTTGGGGGCAGAGCACCACAAATCAAGGTCTGCACCAGGGATATGCCCTTTCGGGCAGGCGTGCAGCGCGCGGAAGTGCTTGGCATGTCGGCCCAGACCCTTCTTTTGCAAGAGTCGAACGATCTGGAGGCACTCTTTTTGGATCGCGCCACCCATGGGCAACGGGCCTGAGTGTACAAGCCACGCATGGCGGGCTATAATCGCAGGCTTTCCCTTGCCACACCACTTCTAGACGCGGTGGGTGGTCTCACCCAAAAGGAGTCTGCATGCGTCATTACGAAATCATTTTGTTGATCCATCCGGATCAAAGCGAACAAGTCCCAGCCATGCTGGAGCGCTACAAGGGCATGATCACCGCTGGCGGTGGCAAGGTGCACCGCGTGGAAGACTGGGGTCGCCGTCAACTGGCGTACCTCATCAACAAGCTGGCCAAGGCCCACTACCTGTGCGTGAACATCGAAGCCGACCAGGCTGTGATGGCTGAACTGGAGCACGCCTTCAAGTTCAACGACGCCGTTCTGCGCCACCTGACGGTTCAGAAGAAGAAGGCCGACACGGGCCCATCTTCCATGATGAAGACCGTCGAACGCGAAGAAGCCCGCAAGGCCAGCCAAGCTGAATACGCAGCTGCCGGTGGTGAGCGCGGCGAACGCGCTGAGCGCGCCGAGCGCTGATCCAGCCCTTTGGAGTGGAGAACCGCGTAGTCTTGACCGCTTGTATCGCAGAGGCTGAACCCCTGCGCTACACACCCGCCGGATTGCCTGCCATCACGCTGCGCCTCGAACACGCGTCGCAGCAAACCGAAGCAGGCCATTCCCGCGACGTCAAGGCTGCCATGAAAGCCATGGCCTTCGGGGCAATGGCGGAGCGGCTGGCAAGGCAGAACATCGGAAGTCTGTGGACTTTCCAAGGTTTTCTGGCCACCCCGCGCAATGGCAAGACCGCAGTGCTGCACATCCAGGATATTCAACAAAATTAATTTTCAAGGGGTCCGCAATGGCCACGTTCAAGAAGTTCAACAAAGACAAGCGCCCAAAGCGCAACACCCAGTCCCTGCTGTTCAAGCGCAAGCGCTTTTGCCGCTTCACCGTGACGGGCGTTGAAGAAATCGACTACAAGGATGTCGACACGCTGCGCGATTTCATCGCCGAAAACGGCAAGATCATCCCCGCACGCCTGACCGGCACGCGCGCCATCTTCCAGCGTCAACTGAACACCGCCATCAAGCGCGCACGCTTCCTGGCCCTGGTGCCTTACAGCGACCAGCACAAGATCTAAGGAGCACAACCCATGCAAATCATTCTGCTCGACAAGGTTGTGAACCTCGGCAACCTCGGCGAAATCGTCAAGGTCAAAGACGGCTACGCCCGCAACTTCCTCATCCCTTCGGGCCGCGCACGCCGCGCTACCGAAGCCGCCAAAGCCGAGTTCGAAGCCAAGCGCGCCGAACTGGAAAAGGCTGCAGCTGCCAAGCTGGCTGAGGCCCAAGCCCAAGGCGAGAAGCTGGCTGGCACCACCGTCAAGCTGACGCAAAAGGCTGGCGTGGACGGCCGTCTGTTTGGTTCCGTGACCAACCACGACATCGCCGAAGAGCTGAACAAGCAAGGCTACAAAGTGGCCAAGTCGCAAGTTCGCCTGCCCAATGGCCCGATCAAGGTCGTGAGCGAAAGCACTGTCAGCGTGGCTCTGCACACCGACGTGGTGGTGGACGTGACCGTGTCGGTCTACGGCGAAACCGCCTAAGACTCACTTCGGTGTTTCATGCAAAGCCGCCTTCGGGCGGCTTTTGTGTTTGTGCGGCGGTGGTTTGTACATGGTTGCCCACCGGTTGCCCCAACTTTATCCACAGACTTGTGCCATGACGGCGCGCCACACGGGCGCTAGCATGCCGGGTTAGCTCCGAGGATTCCATGTCTGCTGTTTTCCCGCCCCTTGATGATGGCTTCACGCCCGTGCCGGACCGTGAGATCGCCCAGTTGCGCGTGCCGCCACACTCCATCGAGGCGGAGTCCAGCGTGCTCGGCGGTCTGCTGCTGGACAACAATGCCTGGGATCGCGTGGGCGACCTGCTGGTAGAGAGCCATTTCTACCGCCACGAACACCAGATGGTGTTCACCGCCATTGGCGCGCTGATCAACGCGAGCAAGCCCGCGGATGTGATCACCGTCTTTGAGCATCTGCAGAACCTGGGCAAAGCGCAGGAGATGGGGGGTCTCGCCTACCTGAACAACCTGGCGCAGTATGTTCCCAGCGCCAGCAACATCCGGCGCTATGCCGAAATCGTTCGCGAACGTGCCATCCTGCGCAAGCTGGTCACGGCCAGCGACGAGATATCCACCAACGCGTTCAACCCCCAAGGCAAGACGGTGGAGCGCATCCTGGACGAGGCCGAGGCCAAGATTTTCGCCATTGGCGAAGAAGGCTCGCGCACCAAGCAGGGCTTCCAGTCGCTGGACACGCTGGTGATCGACCTGCTCGACCGGGTGCAGGAGATGGCAGACAACCCCGTCGACGTGACGGGTGTGCCCACCGGCTTTGCCGACCTGGACCGCATGACATCGGGCCTGCAGGCGGGCGACATGGTGGTGCTGGCAGCGCGTCCGTCTATGGGCAAGACCTCGTTTGCGGTGAACATCGCCGAACATGTGGCGCTCAACGAGGGCCTGCCGGTTGCGATCTTCTCCATGGAAATGGGCGCCGCCCAGTTGGCGGTGCGTATCGTGGGCTCCATTGGTCGGGTGAACCAGGGCAATTTGCGCACCGGCAAACTCACCGATGATGAATGGCCGCGCCTTACCGAAGCCATCGAAAAGCTGCGCACGGTGTCGCTGCACATTGACGAAACGCCGGGCCTCACGCCCAGCGAACTGCGGGCCAATGCGCGGCGCCTGGCGCGCCAGTGCGGCAAGCTGGGCTTGATCGTGGTGGACTATTTGCAGCTCATGAGCGGCTCAGGCGCAGGCAGTGCCGACAACCGGGCGACAGAGCTGGGCGAAATCTCCCGGGGCCTCAAGATGCTGGCCAAGGAACTGCAGTGCCCCGTGATCGCGCTGTCGCAGCTCAACCGGTCGGTGGAGCAGCGCACCGACAAGCGGCCCATGATGTCCGACCTGCGCGAATCCGGTGCCATTGAGCAGGACGCGGACATCATCATGTTCATCTACCGCGACGACTACTACAACAAGGACTCCAAGGAGCCCAACGTGGCAGAGGTCATCATCGGCAAGCAGCGTAACGGCCCCACAGGAACCGTGAAGCTGTTCTTCCAGAAGAACCAGACGCGATTCGAGAACTTGGCAATGGGTTCGGGTGACGACTTCTAAATTCTAGTAAAAATGGCTTCTATCGCTTACTGGGTAAGCGCTGGCAGCTATCAATAATAGAGCAAAAAGTCTGTGGCTGTCAGGCTTGGCGCAGCGCCCAAATTGCCAGCGCTGCACAGGCGGCACTCAGCACGCCAACGGCCACCGTCAAGCGCTGGCTCCGCAGCCGCAAAGCCTCCACGGCGCGCACCACCACCGCGTTCTGCTCGGCCAGCGACTCGATGAGCGCTGCGGAATCACGCTGCTCCTGCTCCAACTTCGCCACCCGATCGGCTAGTGCCCGGACCTGTGCTTCGACCGGGGCCGCGGTTGAGCCTTCAGCGCTCGTCAGCGAGCCTGTGGCGGCTTCGGAGCCTCCGCCCGCGCGCGTCCTGCCCATCAGCTTCTTGGCGGCAGTCAGGATCTGGGGCGTTGCCTCAATGACATCGCCCCAGGGCACCAGTTTCAGCGCAGTCAGCCACACAGCCATGGTCTGGCGTCCTCCCGGCCTTAGAGCACTTCGCTGGCGAAGTCCGCCAGGCGCGAGCGCTCGCCGCGTGCCAGGGTGATATGGCCGCTGTGTGGCCAGCCTTTGAAGCGGTCCACGGCGTAGGTCAGGCCCGAAGAGCCTTCGGTCAGGTACGGCGTATCGATCTGCGCCAGGTTGCCCATGCAGATGATCTTGGTGCCCGGGCCAGCGCGCGTGATCAGCGTTTTCATCTGCTTGGGCGTCAGGTTCTGCGCCTCGTCGATGATCACGTACTTGTTGAGGAAGGTGCGTCCGCGCATGAAGTTCATGCTCTTGATCTTGATGCGGCTGCGGATGAGTTCGTTGGTGGCTGCGCGCCCCCATTCGCCGGCATTGCCACCGTCGCCCTTGGCCAGAAACTCCAGGTTGTCGTCCAGCGCGCCCATCCAGGGCCCCATCTTCTCTTCTTCCGTGCCGGGCAGGAAGCCGATGTCCTCGCCCACACTCACGGTGGCACGGGTCATGATGATTTCGGTGTAGCGCCGCTCGTCCAGCACCTGCGTGAGACCTGCGGCCAAGGCCAGTAAGGTCTTGCCGGTGCCGGCTGTGCCAGTCAGCGTGACAAAGTCGATTTCCGGGTCCATGAGCAGGTTCATGGCGTAGTTCTGCTCGCGGTTGCGTGTGGTCACTCCCCACACGGCGTTCTTGGTGGAGCCGTAGTCCTTGAGGGTTTGCAGCACCGCTGTTTTTTCGCGGATCTCGCTCACACGGGCAAACAGGCTGGGCTCGCCGGGCGCTTCAAAGTAGACGAACTGGTTGATCATCAGCTGCGGCACGATGGGCCCGCCAATGCGGTAGTAGGTGTGGGCGCCGCTTTGCCAGCTTTCCACGTTCTTGCCGATCTTGGTCCAGAAGTCCGGTGGCAGAGCCAGCACGCCGGCGTAGAGCAGGTCGCCGTCTTCCAGTGTCTTGTCGTTCTGGTAGTCCTCGGCATTCAGGCCCAGAGCGCGCGCCTTGACGCGCATGTTGATGTCCTTGGACACCAGCACCACTTCCCGCGGAGCGTGCTGCTTGCTCAGCGCCTCAACCACACCAAGGATCTGGTTGTCGGCCTTGCCCTGCGGCAAGCTGGTGGGCAGGCTGTAGTCCAGGGGGGCGGTTTGAAAATACAGGCAGCCGCCAGCGGCGCGCTGCCCCGTGGAGTCGAGCTTCAAGCCGCGGCCAATGTCAGCGCCTTGCACGCCCGCCAGGGCGTCCAGAGTGCGGCTGGTCTGGCGGCCGTTGCGGGCCACTTCGGTCATGCCTTTCTTGTGGCCGTCCAACTCC
>JBCNOJ010000308.1:0-6419 GCA_039593925.1 Acidovorax sp. | reverse complement strand
GCTTGGGTGCGCCCACGGCCAGCGCACGCAGCTTGCCGCTTTGGATCTGCGGCAGCACCGAGCCCAGCGTGGCAAACGAGCTGTCGAGCTGGCCGCCCATCAGGTCCGTCACCACGGGTGCAGCGCCCTTGTAGGGCACATGGTTGAGCTGCAGGCCTTGGGCGCGGGCAAACATCTCGGTGGCAAAGTGGCCTGAGCTGCCCACCCCGGCCGTGCCTGCCGTCACGCGTCCGGGCTCGGCACGGGCCTTGGCCTGGTAGTCGGCAAGCGTCTTTACCGGCAGACCGGGTGCCACCACCAGCACCGTGGGGTTGCTGGCCACCGTACACAGAGGGCGGAAGGATTTCACTGCATCAAACTTGACGCGGCCCTGGTACAGCCCAGGAATCATCGTGTGGTTGGTGGCGCCGAACAGCAATGTGTAGCCATCGGCCGGTGCACTGGCCACGGCCTGCGCGGCAATGATGGTGCCCGCGCCCGGCTTGTTGTCGATGATGAAGGGCTGGCCCAAGGCACGGCTGGCGTGGTCGGCAAATGCACGCGCCACCACATCGGTGGGGCCGCCTGCGGCAAAGCCCACCACCAGCTTCACGGGCTTGGTCGGGTAGGCCACGGCGCCGGTTTGAGCGTGGGCGGTGCCAGACGCTACCAAAACAATAGCTGCCAGCGCATGAGGGATGAGCGCCACAGGCATTTTTTGCTTCAACATGGTGAAGACCCCTTCAATCCATGCGGATGCCGGCAGTGCGAATCACCTCGGCCCACTTGGTGGTTTCAGTTTTCAGAAAGACGCTGAACTCCTGCGCGCTGGAGCCCACGCCCTGCGCGCCCAGTTCGGCAAAGCGCTTCTTCATTTCGGGGCTGGCCACGATGGCGCGGGTCTCGGCCTCCAGCCTCTCCAGCACGGGGCGCGGTGTGCCTGCGGGGGCGAACAAGCCGTTCCACTCGCTGACCTGGAAGCCGGGCACACCAGACTCGGTCACGGTGGGCACGGACTCCCAACCCTCGACGCGGCGCGGCGATGTGACGGCCAGCGCCCGCAGCTTGCCGCTTTTGACGAATGGGCCGCTGGCTGTGGTGGCACTGAACATCAGGTCAACCTGCCCGCCGATCAGGTCGGTGAGCGCAGGCGCACCGCCCCGATAGGGGATATGGGTAATGGCCACTTTCTGACCCTGCTTGAACAGCTCGCCCGCCAGATGCTGCGCGCCGCCGTTGCCCGCCGATGCGTAGGTCAGATGGCCCGGCCGCGCCCTGGCGGCCTTGGCTACGTCCGCCACCGACTGGAAAGGCGAGTTGGCAGGCACCACCATGAGCAGCGGCACCTGCAGCACCAGCGAGATGGGTGCAAAGTCCTTCGCTGCATCGAACGGCAGCTTGGGGAACAGGCTGGGGTTGACGGTGAAGGCCGTGGCATCGAGCAGCAGCGTGTAGCCATCGGCCGGTGCCTTGGCCACCGCCGCAGCGCCAATCGTGCCGCTGCCGCCAGGGCGGTTGTCCACCACCACCTGCTGGCCCAGGCGCTGGCCCAGTTGCGTCGCCAGCAGGCGCGCGGTGTTGTCCGCATTGCCACCCGCAGGGTATGGCACCACCAGCTTGAGCGGCTTGTCAGGCCAAGCGCCCTGGGCCTGTGCAGGCGCTGTGCCCATCACACCCGCAGTGGCAGTCACTACAAACACCATAGCTGCCAGCGCTTTATTCACAAGCGCTAGCGGCCTATTTGTTTTGAGAATTTGGATCATGTTGCTTGTCCCCGTGAGGTGCCAATGCCGCGCCACGCTTCAGCGCGAGCGGCATCGGCCCCATGGTTGTTATGGAAGAAATCTATGCTCAGGCAGCGACAGCACTGCGGGCCAGCACAGCCAGCAGGTTCTTCGCGGCGCCCACGCCCATGTTCACGTAGGCGTCGCTCGTCACACCGCCGATGTGGGGGCTGAGGATGAAGTTCTTCTCGCCCTGGAAGGGATGGCCTGCCGTCATGGGCTCCACCGCAAAGCTGTCGAGCCCCGCCGCCATCACCTGGCCCGAGCGCACGGCGGCCAGCAGCGCAGCCTCGTCGATCAGACCGCCGCGTGCGGTGTTCACCACAATCACGCCGCGCTTGCACTGCGCCAGCGTGGTGGCGTTGAGCATGCCCCGGTTGTCGTCGGTCAGCGGGCAGTGCAGCGAGATGGCATCCGATTCGCGCCAGATGGTTTCCAGGTCCACCGCCTGCACATAGGCGGGCAGGTTTTTGGCAAACGGATCGAAGCCGATCACGCGCATGCCCAGTGCATCGGCCATCTTGGCAAAGCGCAGACCGATGGCGCCAAGACCCACCAGACCTACGGTGCGGCCACCGAGTTCCAGGCTCTTGTGCGTGGCCTTGTCCCAGTGGCCAGCATGCATGCGTGCGTCCAATGCCACCACCGATTTGGCGCAGGCCATCAGCAGCGCCAGCGCCTGCTCGGCCACGGCAGCGGCGTTGGCGCCCACGGCGGCCACCACCTCAATGCCACGGGCTTTGGCGGCGACTTTGTCGATGGTGTCCGTGCCACTGCCGTGCTTGGAGATGACCTTGAGCGCAGGCGCAGCGTCCATCACCGTGGCGCCTACCTTGCCGTAGCGCACGATCATCGCCACAGGGTTGTGCGCGCGGCACAGGGCCACCAGGTCTTCTTCCGTCGGAGCCTTGCCTGCGTAGACGATTGCGTAGCCTGTCAGCAGGTCCAGGGCTTGTTGCGCCAGGTCGGCGCCAGTGACGATGATGGTGGGTTGGCTCACAGCGTTTCTCCTTCTTTCAGCACGCCAGCGGCACGCAGGGCGGCGGGCAGCCACTTCGCGGCGGTGTCGCCTCGGGCAATGGATTCGATGCGGGCAGCTTCGTCGGCCACCTTCTTGTCGGCCAGGGCCATCATGGCGGGGGCCTTCTCGCGCTCGATGACGACCACGCCATCGGCATCGCCCACCACCAGGTCACCGGGGTTCACGGTGGCGCCACCGGCGCTGATGGGGTGGTTGATGCGGCCAGGCACAAATTTGGTGGGGCCTGCGGGGTTGAAGCCCGCGCTGAACACGGGGAAGTCCAGCTCCAGAATTTCCAGCTTGTCGCGGATGGCGGCGTCCACGATCACGCCCGCCAGGCCACGCTTCTTGCAGGCGCTGAGCATCAGCGTGCCCATCAGCGCCGCCGTCTGGTCGCCCTTGCCGTCGATCACCAGCACATCACCTGGCTGGGCCAGGGCGATGGCGGCGTGGATCATGAGGTTGTCGCCGGGGCGCACTTCCACGGTAAAGGCGGGGCCCGCCACCTTCATGCTCTGGTGCACAGGAGCGACGCGGCCATGCATGGTGCCGCGGCGACCCGCCACGTCGGACAGGATGGCGGCCTGGAAGGTGGAGGCTTTGGCGACGACGTCGGCGCTGACGCGGTCGATGGTGCGGATGATTTCAGGAAGTTGGCTCATGGTGTTGGAGTGGGTTTGTGATGAGAACGAATGAAAGGAATTGGGCGTTGCCACCATCGCATCAGCTCAGTGGTTCATGGGCGCACGCATGGCATCAGTCGGCTTTGATGTTTCCGTCCTTGATGACCTTGGCCCATTTGGCGGAGTCGGCCTTTTGCAGATCGCCCAGTTGCTGGGGTGTACCGCCCACCAGCGTGACGCCCAGCTTGTCTGCCAGCGCCACCACGGCCGGGTCTTTCAACGCCTTGTTGATTTCCTGGTTCAGGCGCTGAACAACCGGCGCCGGAGTCTTGGCGGGCGCAAACACGGCCTGCCATTGCTCAACGACAAAGTCCTTCATGCCCACCTCGCCCATCGTCGGCACGGCGGGCAGCGCCTGCAGGCGCTGCGCAGAGGTGACGGCCAGCGCGCGCAGCTTGCCGGCCTGCACATGGGGCAAAGCCGCTGCAGCCGGGGCAAACATGAACTGCACCTGCTCGGCCAGCGTGTCTTGCAGCGCCGGTGTGTCGCCCTTGTAGGGCACATGGATGAAGCGCGCGCCGGTTTGCTGCTGCAGCAGTTCGCCCTGCATCTGCAAGATGGTTCCGTTGCCGCCCGAGGCAAAGGCCAGCTTGCCAGGCTGCGCCTTGGCAGCGGTCAGCAGATCGGTCAAGGTCTTGAACGGCTGATTGGGCCCCACCACCAGAATGTGCGGAATGGTGCCGATGGTGATGACGGGCTCAAACGCGGTGATGTGGTCGTAAGGCAGCTTGGCCATCAAGTGCGGCGCAATCGCTTGCGGTCCGATGGACGTGCCCAGCAGCGTGAAGCCATCGGGCTGCGCCTTCGCAACGAAGGCCGCGCCAATCGTGCCGGTGGCGCCGTCCTTGTTGTCCACGATCACGTTGGTGGAAAGGGCTGGGCCCAGGCGCTGGGCGATGTTGCGGCCCAGCACATCGGTGCTGCCACCGGCAGGATACGGCACCACCCAGGTGATGAGCTTGCCGCCAGGCCAATCGCTCTGGGCCCACAGCGGCGCTGCACACAGGGCTGCGCCCAGCGCCAGCAAACTGCGTCGGGCAAGGTGGGGTAGGTTGCGTGAATGGGCAGTCATGGCAGAGATCTCCTTGAAGTCAAAAAGAGGGGAGTGACGGACTGGGCACGGGCCCAAAGCCGTACAGCGCTTGCGGGTTGTCCACGAGCACCTGGTGGATCAACACGTCGCCGCCGCACGCGCCGGTCCAGTCCAGCAGCCGATCGACCTGGCGTGCGTCGTCGGGCATGGGTTGCACACCGGCGGAGGCCGTGGCGTGAGGCCAGTCGCTGCCCCACAGCACACGGTGCGGCGCGCAGCGCAGATAGCTCGCCGCCAAAGAGTCCAATGCGGGGTCTTCCACCGAATGCAGCGCACTCACGATGTACCCGCCTGACAGCTTCACCCAGGCGCGCCCTGCCTGCATCAACTCCAGCAGCAATGCATGGGCGCCATGCACGCCCACCTGCGCGGGTGCGATGCGACCAAAGTGGTCGAATACCAGCGGCACTGGAAGAGCGCGCAGCACGTTTGCCTGCGCCACCAGCAAATCGGCTGGCATCAGCAACTGCAGATGCCAGCCCAGGGGCGCGATGCGGCGGGCCAGCAGGGCCATGGACTCCACAGAGCCCGACACGCCCAGCGACAGGTTGAGCCGCACACCCCGCACCCCGGCTGCATCCAGTCGCTGCAGTTCCGCGTCGCTCTCGGTTCCATCGATCACGGCCACGCCGCGTGCCTCCACCCCCGCTGCTTTCAGCTCGGCCAAGCCTTCCAGCAGGCAGCGGTTATCGGTGCCGTAGGTTGATGGCGTGACCAGCACCACGCGCGCAGTGCCGATGCGCCGCTGCAGCGCTCGATAGTCCTGCGCAGATGCGTCAGGCGGCAGCAGCTTGGCGCCGGCAGCGGCTGGAAAGCGGCTGTCGTACACGTGCACATGGCAGTCGCACGCGCCCGCTGGTAGCGCGGCACGGGGCACGCCGGTGCCTGCCGAAAAGCGCACGGGCGCAGCAGTGCTTTCGCTGGTCATAGCGAGGGCCACAAGAGGAATAAGGAAATGGGATGTAAGAAGGAAGGCGGGGCTAGCCGCTCAGTCCAGGCTGGCGCCTGAATCCTTCACGATCTTGGCCCAGCGCGGCACTTCCGTACGCAGCAAAGCGCTGAACTGCTCTGCCGAACCGCCCAGGACATCCCCGCCCTCCGACCGCAGCTTTTCAGCCACCTCGGCATGCTGCAGCGCCTGGTTGATGGCCTTGTTCAGTTGCGCCACGATGGGCGCGGGCGTGCCAGCCGGCGCCAGGATGCCGAACCAGGTCACAGCTTCGAAGCCCTTGTAGCCCAACTCGGCCAACGTGGGCACATCCGGCAATTGCGGCGAGCGCTTGGCCGACGTAATCGCGATGACCTTGAGCTTGCCGTTGCGCACCTGGCCCAGCAGCGTGGGCACGGAGGACATGTACAGATCGATCTGCCCGCCCACCAGGTCCGTCATGGCTTGCGCCGCGCCCTTGTAGGGGATGTGGCGCAGCTTGATATCGGCCGCGTTCTCAGCCAGTTCACCCGCCAGATGGGCCACCGTGCCGTTGCCCGAGTAGCCCAACGTGAGTGCATCGGGCTTACCCTTGGCGGCAGCCACCACGTCGGCATAGCTCTTGAAGGGCGAATTCGCCGGCGCTGCCATCACGATGGGCGACGATGACACCAGCGCCACGGGCACCAGGTCCTTGAGCGGGTCGTAAGGCAGCTTGGGATACAGCGTAGGGTTGATGGCGAGGTTGCTGGTCTGGCCGATGACGAGCGTGTAGCCGTCTGCTGGCGACTTGGCCGCAGCGTCCACACCGAGGTTGCCACCCGCGCCGGGCCGGTTGTCCACGATCACATTCCACTTGTTCTGGTCCGTGAGCCTCTGCGCAACAGTGCGGGCAATCATGTCGGTGCCGCCGCCGGGTGGGAAAGGCACG
>JBCNOJ010000307.1:0-6430 GCA_039593925.1 Acidovorax sp. | reverse complement strand
TCCACCGAGGCCGACGTGCGCGACCGCTTTGGCGCGCCTGAAAACATCTGGGACGAGCCGGGCGGTGCCCGCACTTTCGAATACAACCGGCAGCCCGCTGGCCAGGTCAACTACATGATCACCATCGGCCCGGACGGCCGCATGACCGCGCTGCAGCAGGTGCTGACCCCCGAGAATTTCGCGCGCGTAGTGCCCGGCACGGGCATGGATGCCGTGCGCCGCCTGCTGGGCAAGCCGGCCAAGGTCACGCCGTATGAATTGAAGCAGGAGACCCATGCCGACTGGCGCTACCTGCAGCCGCCCAACCAGCCGCAGGTGTTTACCGTGGTCTACGGCCCGGACCAGCGCGTGCTGCGCACCCAGACGGGCCCCGACCTGGAGGCGCCGGAATACAAGGGCGGCAAGTAGGCGATGCCACGCCGCAGACGATGCAAAGTGCGTTCGATGCTTCCGACGCGTTCAATCGCTTGCCTTGCGGACACTGCGATGCCCGCCATTTCTACCAATTTGATAGCTGCTGGCACTTGCTGGGTAAGCGCTAGAGGCCAAAAACCTCTTAGAACCAAATGCGCCGTCCCTGAATCACACAAAGCGCCCATGCCCCGCTGGCGCATTGTTTGCTAAACCCCTTGGCCCGTTGATCCACCGGCCAGACGCACCGGTCCGCTTATCCGCCACCACCATGTCCACCTCCCACACACCGCTTCCGCCGTCGCTGCGCCACGGCTTGTTTGAAGACGTCCAGGCGCTGTTTGCGGGCACCTTGTTTGTGGCCATGGCGCTGATGTTGTTCAACCAGGCGGGGCTGCTGGTGGGGGGAACGGCCGGCGTGGCATTTTTGCTGCACTACGTCACGGGCGTTTCGTTCGGCAAACTGTTCTTTGTGGTCAACCTGCCGTTCTATTGGTTTGCGTGGACGCGCATGGGCCACGAGTTCACCATCAAGACGTTTGTGTGCGTGGGCCTGCTATCGCTGCTGACGGAAATCTTTCCGCACGTGATGCATGTGGACTACCTGAACCCGCTGTTTGCCTCACTGCTGGGTGGGCTGCTGTTGGGCACGGGCTGTTTGTTCCTGGCCCGCCACCGCTCCAGCCTGGGCGGGGCCACCGTGGTCTCGCTTTATCTGCAGGGGCGCTACGGCATGCGCGCGGGCAAGGTGCAAATGATGATCGACGGCACTGTGGTGCTGCTCGCGCTGTTCGTGGTGCCACCCGAGCGCGTGGCCTATTCGGTGCTGGCCGTGCTAGTGATGAGCGGCTTTTTGTGGATCAGCCACCGGCCTGGCCGGTACGTGGGGCACTGAGGTCGCCGATCCAAAAGCGCCTGGAGCCGGCAAGTCGGTACCGCACTGAATCCATAGCGCTGTTTTCACGCGTCCTTGAGGCTCACGTAAAACACGCCGTCGCTGTCTTCGTCCACCTCCACGGCCACATGGCGTTGGCCGGTGCGGCCAAAGCGGCTCCACGCTGCTTTGGCAATCGTGCCGTGGTGCGCAACGATCAAGCCCAGCAGTTCAGCTGCGCTGTGGCCCGTGCTGCTCTGCCACTCCACGTCCACGCCAATCACCTCGCCCCCCATTGCGCAATCCATGTGGATCGGGGTTTGGTGCTGCGCTTCAGGGCGGGCTGCGGCGTGCGCGCTGTGGCGCAGGCCGTGGGCCATGATGGCGCGAACAACATCCAGCGATGCGCCGGGGTCTTCTTCGCCAGCGACGGAGCCTTTGACGGGGGCGGGGGGCAGGGACGAAACGGACATGGTGACCTCGCAAAAAAATAGGGCATTCAACAGACTCTGCGGGGCGTTCACTGTTGCCTGATGCAGGCCGCCGTGCGGCGCGCAGAGCACTCCATGCCTTGATTGAGCGCTGGCCGTAAAGGTGCGTTTGTCAGAAATCGCCGCACCGGCCGGTCGGCAGCGGCGACCTGCAGCGACCGCGTGCTGCCATGGGCACGCAAAGAAAAAGGCCCTGTGCAGGGCCTCGTTGTGAGCGTGTGAGTGCGCAGCTGCGGCTGCAGAGCGCCGGTCAGCGCACGCGCATGCCGGGCGTAGCGCCGGGCCAGGGGTTGAGCACGTAGATGCCAGGATTCGCCTTTTCGTCACCGTGGCTGGCCGCCAGCACCATGCCTTCGCTCACGCCAAACTTCATCTTGCGCGGCGCCAGGTTGGACACCATCACGGTGTGTTTGCCGATCAGGTCTTCGGGCTTGTAAGCGCTGGCAATGCCGGAAAAGACGTTGCGGGTCTTGCCTTCGCCTACGTCCAGCGTCAGACGCAGCAGCTTGGTGGAGCCTTCCACCGGCTCGCAATTCACGATCAGCGCGATGCGCAGGTCGATCTTGGTGAAGTCGTCGATGGTGATGGTGGGCGCGAGTTCCTCGCCGCCAGGATGGGAGTCTGCTGCTGCGGTTTCTGTAGCTGCTGGCGCTTGTTCTGCCTGCGCTGGGGGCTCAAACAACGATTCCAACTGCTCTGGCACCACACGCTGCATCAGATGCTGGTACTGGCCGATGGTGTGGCCCGCACCCAGCAGGTTCTGTGCGTCGGCGAACGTCAGGGCCTGCACTTTCAGGAAGGCTTCCACGTCGGAGGCCACGGCGGGCAGCATGGGTTTCAGGTAGATCGTCAGCAGGCGGAAGGCTTCGATGCAGGTGCTGCAGACGTCCTGCAGGCGCGCGTCCATGCCTTCCTGCTTGGCCAGTTCCCAGGGCTTGTTGGCGTCCACGTAGCTGTTGACCAGGTCGCACAGCGCCATGGTTTCGCGTGCGGCGCGGGCGGTGTCGCGGGCCTCGTATGCATCAGCAATTCGGTGACGTGCGTTTTTCAGATCATCAACGACTGTGGAGCCATGTGGCACATCCACATTGCTCAGCTGTCCACCAAAGCGCTTGAACAGAAAACCCGCCGCGCGTGACGCAATGTTGACGTACTTGCCGATCAAATCGGAGTTCACGCGCAGCATGAAGTCTTCGGCGGTGAAATCGATGTCCTCGTTCTTGCCGTTGAGCTTGGCACCCAGGTAATAGCGAAGCCATTCGGGGTTCATCTTGAGCGCCAGGTACTTGAGCGGGTCCAGGCCCGTGCCGCGGCTCTTGCTCATCTTCTCGCCGTTGTTCACGGTGAGGAAGCCGTGCACGCAGATCTTGGTGGGCGTCTTGCGGCCACTGAACTTCAGCATCGCAGGCCAGAACAGTGTGTGGAACGTGATGATGTCCTTGCCGATGAAGTGGTACTGCTCCAGGGTGGGGTCGGCCATGTAGGCGTCATAGTCCTCGCCGCGGCGGTTCAGCAGATTCTTGAGCGAGGCCAGGTAGCCCACGGGCGCATCCAGCCAGACGTAGAAGTATTTGCCGGGCGCATCAGGAATCTCGATGCCGAAGTAGGGCGCATCGCGGCTGATGTCCCAGTCGTCCAGGCCGGTGCTGGTGCTGCCGTCCGGGTTGGTGCGGGTGCCAAACCATTCCTTGATCTTGGCGGCCACCTCGGGCTGCACGTGCACGCCGTTCTGCGTCCACTCGGTCAGGAACTCCACGGCGCGCGGATCGGAGAGCTTGAAGAAGAAGTGCTCGGAGGTCTTGAGCACCGGCTTGGCACCCGACAGCGCCGAGTAGGGGTTGATCAGGTCGGTGGGGGCGTAGACCGAGCTGCACACCTCGCAGTTGTCGCCGTACTGGTCCTTGGCGTGGCAGCGCGGGCATTCGCCTTTGATGAAACGGTCGGGCAAGAACATGTTCTTTTCGGGGTCGAAGAACTGCTCGATGGTGCGGGTTTCGATGAAGCCTGCCGCCTTGAGGTCGCGGTAGATCTGGCGCGACAACTCGTGGTTTTCGGGGCTATCGGTGTTGCTCCAGTTGTCGAAGGCGATGTGAAAGCCGTCCAGGTACTGCTTGCGGCCGGCGGCGATATCGGCCACGAACTGCTGGGGCGTCTTGCCGGCTTTTTCTGCCGCGATCATGATGGGCGCGCCGTGCGCGTCGTCGGCACCCACAAAGTTCACCGCGTTGCCCTGCATGCGCTGGTACCGCACCCAGGTGTCGGCCTGGATGTATTCCATGATGTGGCCGATGTGGAAGTTGCCGTTGGCGTACGGCAGGGCGGTGGTGACGAAGAGTTTGCGGGCGGATGACGTCATGGAATGCGGCTTTCTCAGGCGGAACCCGCGATTTTAGGCCGTTGGGAAGAGGCATGTGGCTGGAGGCGGCGGGTTGCCGAGCCCGTTGGGGGACAGGGTCACGCTTTTGTGGGCAATGCCGCTCATAATTCCCACCGCTTCAGGTGGGTTGGGTGGCCGTGCACTCCCCGCGTCCTTTATTTCCGTAGGTTTGTCTGCTCATGCGTCAGCGTTTCAATCTTCCCGTGTTGCCCGCTGTCTTGCGCCGAGCAGGTATTGCGATCAGTGTTGCATCCATGTTTTGGGTGATGTCTGCGAACGCTGCCCCTGTCATCACCACCATTGCGGAGGAGCCGTTTGCGTATGCGGGCGGTGTATCCGTCGGCGGCTTAAATGGGGGCTCTGGATGGAGCGGTGGCTGGACGGCTGGTGTGCGCCAGCACCGGATCAATGCGACAAGCCTCTCCGTACCTGGGTTGAGCAGTTCTGGTGGCAAACTTGTCGACAACGGGAATACGGCGCAAGTCAGCACTAACGCTCGCATGCTGCCCATGCAGAGTTCGGGTGTTGTCTTCGTGCAGTTCTTGGCCCAGTTCGGCACACAGTCCGGGCTAGGAACGCCCCAGATACGGCTCTTCAACTCGGTCACCAGCTCGAACGCCGGCGCTGTGGGTAACAACGGGCAGTGTGGAAGTCCGGTTTTTGCGCTTCTCGGGACAGGGCTGCTTCCGATTGCAGGCTCTTGCAGCACGGTGGCCTTGGCTACGCTCAGCGCTATCGTGCTGCGTGTTGACTACACGGCGGCGACCACCAGCATGTGGGTGTTGCCGAGCCTGAGCGGCTTTGACTACCTCAATCCGCCTGCACCATCGGCGGTGTACGCGGGACTGGCAGTTCCGTTCGACACGGTGCAGGTGGTGACGCGTGCACCAGTGCTGCTGGACGAACTGCGTATCTTTACGGTCGAGCCTGCACCGGCGCCCGCGCAGCCGGTATCCGTTCCCTTTCTGTCATGGCCCGCGCTGGGGCTGCTGTCCGGACTGGTGGGTTTGCTGGGGTGGCGCAGGAAGGGGATGCGAGTCTGATCAGCGTGCCCAGGATGTGGTGGGCAGGGTGATGTGTATGTTCATCCGTGCAGCCGTGTCTGCACCTCGGCGCCCGTATCCGTCCATCCAAAAAACCGGCACACCTCGCTGCGCATGGCCAATGTGTCGGCGCGTCCCAGGGCCATCAGTTCCTGTGTGTAGCCTGCCTCAAACAGCAGGTAGCTGGCCAGCGCCGCGCCGCGCACGTCCGCCATGTTGGACGTGACACCCAGCGCCCCCAGCATGGTGCGCACGGGGGTGGGCAGCTCGCCCACATGCTTGGCTGCCACGGCGTCCAGCCGCTGCGAGGGGGCGATGACCAGCAGTTCGATCGGCCGCAGGCTGCTGTGGGCGCGCGCTTCGGCTGGAATGAGCGAGAGCGTCTGGTTGATGCGCTGCACGCGTTCCACATCCACCGACAGGGCATCGAGAAAGATGTTGGACAGTGCGTGCCCTGCAATCTGGGCCAGTGTGGGGTAGTTGGGCGTGGGGTCGGCAGCGGCGTCGCCCTTGGGCTCGTGCATGCGGCCCGCGCCAATCACCAAAATGCGCTCGGCACCCAGGTGGATGGCGGGCGCAATGGGGGCCGATTGGCGCATGGAGCCGTCGCCGAAGTATTCGGTGTGGCCGTCCACGGCGATGCCTTTGGCCGGAAAGATGAACGGAATGGCCGACGACGCCAGCAGGTGTTCGTGCGTGATGCGGTCGCTGGCGGCCTTGCGCTGTGAGCGCACCCAGGGTTTGACGGGCGATGCGGCCTCAAAAAAGGTGACATGTTCGCCCGAGCTGTAGCTGGATGCCGTGACGGCCAGCGCCGTGAGGTGCCCCTTGCGGATCAGCCGGGGCAGGCGCACCAGGGGCACCATCTTGACCAGCAGTTTCTCAAGCGGCGCGTTGTCCAGCAGCGAGCGCGGCCGCATGCGCCGCCAGCGTGCCAGGGCCCAGCCCATCGACAGCAGCGTGAGCCAGCGGGCGCCGCTGCGCATCACGCTCAGCGAATCGGCGCCATACACCTGGCTGGCATGGAACTGCCGCCACACGCGGGCAATGCGGCGCACAGCGCGGTCAAAGTGGTCAGCGCCGCAGGCCAGTGCTGCCGCGTTGATGGCCCCGGCCGAGGTGCCCGTGATGATGGGAAACGGGTTGGGCCCCTGACTTTCGCCGCAGGCATTGCGGATGTCTGCAATGGCCTCCAATACACCCACCTGGTAGGCAGCCCGGGCCCCGCCGCCGG
>JBCNOJ010000306.1:0-6456 GCA_039593925.1 Acidovorax sp. | reverse complement strand
ACCGCGCCGGTGCAGGCGGGATCCTGGGACAGCAGGCGGCGGCGTCCGCCGCGCCAGACGGCTACACCGTTCTTTTCACTTCGGCCGGCCCGATGGCTGTCAACCCCGGCGTGTATGAAAAGCTGCCTTATGACCCAGTGAAGGACTACACCGCACTGGCCGGCACCATCAACGTGCCGCTGGTGCTGGTGGCCAACGCCAAATTTCCAGCGAAAGACGTCAACGAACTGATTGCATTGGCAAAAGCCAAGCCGGGCGAGATCAATTTCGGCTCCAGCGGCAATGGCGTCACCAACCACCTTGCGATGGAAATGCTCTCCATGGCGGGTGGCGTGAAGATGATGCATGTCCCTTACAAAGGCTCCCCACCCGCCCTCACGGACCTGATGGCCGGGCGCGTCAGTGTGATGTTCGACACGCCGGTGGCCGTACTCCCCATGATCAAGGATGGCCGCGTGAAGGCGCTGGCCGTAAGCGGCTCCAAGCGCATTGCCGCACTGCCGGATGTGCCTACGGTGGCCGAAACGCTGCCGGGGTTCTCGGCGGTGTCGTGGATGGGGTTCGTGGCGCCTGCCAAGACACCGGCACCGATCGTGGCCAAGCTCAGTGACGCCATGGTGAAAGTCGCCAAGACGCCGGAGATGCAAACCTACTTCATTGCACAAGGCGTGGAACCCATGCCGATGAACGCGGCGGAGTTCGGCAGTTTCATCAAGTCCGAGGTCGCCAAATGGGGTAAGGCGGCGCACGCAGCCGGAGCCAAGGTTGACTGAGCCTGTGGACGTGAGCACGGCCGTAGCGGACCCGATTGCCCACACCCTCGCCGGGTTCACGGCCCACATGCGCCTGGCGGATGTGCCGCCGCAGGTTTCGCTGCGTGCGCGCCATCTGGTGCTGGATGCCATCGGCTGCGCCATGGCGGCGCGGCGCGAGGAGTTTGCTGCGCGTTTCGACGCATCGCTGCGCGCGTTGGCCGGCCCCGTGCCGGCCACACACCAGCGTGGCGTGATTGGCGATCCCGTCGGACTGCCCCTGCGCGATGCCGCAGTGATGAATGGCGTTTTGCTGCACGGGCTGGACTACGACGACACACACATGGCGGGCATTGTTCACCTGACCGTGGCGGTGCTTCCTGCTGTGTTGGGGGTAGCGGCGCAGCGTGGCGCCAGCGGTGCCGATGTGCTGGCGGCCTACATCGCGGCCGTGGAGTGTGGCGCGCGGCTGGCCATGGCCGCGCGTGGCGGGTTCCATTCGCGGGGCTTTCACGCCACCGGCCTGGTGGGCGCGTTTGCCGCTGCACTGGCGGCAGGGCGCTTGCAGGGGCTGGGCGCAGACACCTTGGTGCACGCCCAAGGGGCTGTACTGTCTTTTGCCAGCGGCAGCCTGCAGTTCATCGAAGACGGTGCGTGGACCAAACGGACCCATCCAGGCTGGGCGGCCCAGGCCGGCATCGTGGCAGCAAGCCTGGCTGCACACGGAGTGGTCGCGCCACAGGCGCCTTACAGCGGGCGCTATGGCCTGTACGCCACCCACCTCGATCCCCAACCTGTGCGCCCCGCAGACCTCACGCTTGCGACCGCCGGGCTTGACGCCCAAGGGCACGCCGCCACGTGGGAGTTGAACAGCATTGCCATCAAGCCCTTTGCCATGTGCCACTTCGTGCACGCAGCCACGGATGCTGCCATTGCGCTACAGCGCGAAGGCCTGGATGTGCAAGCCATCGAAACCATCGAAGTGCTGGTGCCCGACGCGGCTGTCGAACTGGTGTGCGAGCCTGCTGAGCGCAAACGCCGCCCGCAAAACGAGTACGACGCCAAGTTCAGCCTGCCCTACGCCGTGGCCAGCGGGTTGCTGCGCGGGCGCCTGGGCTTGCGAGTGCTGCTGCCGCAGGCCTACCTGGAGCCGCAAGCACAGGCGCTGATGGACAAGGTGCGCTACCGCATCGACCCGGATTCCACCTTTCCGAGCCATTACAGCGGCGAAGTGCGTGTGGGGCTGAAAGACGGCCAGTGGCGTGCGCACCGCGAAGCGGTGAATCGCGGCCATGCGGACCGCCCGGTTTCCAACACGGAGGTGCAGGCCAAGTTCATGGAGAACGCCACCCTGCATTTCAGCGAACGCCACGCCCAAGAAGTGTGCAAACAGGTGCTGGATCTGCACAACTTGCCGGATGTCCGCACGCTGGAAGCTTTGCTGGCGCAAGCGCCATAGCGCCCACACTGCGACGGTGTTGCCTAAATTTTAATAAAAAGTGCCTCTAGCGCTTGTCTATCAAGCGTTAGATGCTATTGATTTGGGAGTTTCTAAAAGCGATGAGGGAGGGCGCCATCGCCCATCACACCGCGTTGGAAATCTCGATCAGGTTTTCGTCCGGGTCATAGATGTAGACCGACCGCAACCGATGGCGCGCGCCCGTTGCACCCACCGGCCCCTGCACGATGGCCACGCCCTCGGCCTGCAGATGCGCGATGACATCTTCCAGCGGCACCTGCGTCAGAAAACACAGGTCGCCCGAACCCGCCGCGGCATGGCGCACGTTGGGGTCCACCACGGTGCCCACTTCATGCAGGTTGATCTTCTGCATGCCAAAGTGCAGCGCAAAGCGTTGTGGCTTGAACTCGACCGACTGCATGCCCAGCACCCGCTCATAGAACGCGATAGTGTCGGGAATGCTGGCCACGGTGAGAACCACATGGTCGAGGGAATCGAGGGTGATGGGCATGGGGGATTGGGTGTTGTGGGGGGCACCGGCACTGGTTTGCAATGGAGGCTTACTTGGTGGACAGAAAGTGGGCAACCAGCGCATTGGCATGGCCATGGCCCATTTGGTACTGGTCTTTCAGCATTGCCACATATTCCATGTGTCTACGCTCCCCGGCGCTCTCCAGGATGTGCAGCCAGTGGGCAATGGGCTGCCCATAATTTTTTTCGATGGACGGAAAGTAGGAGGCCGGGCCTTTGATTTTTTCAGTGGTCATCGGGGTCCTTCGTTTCGTAGGCACTTGGCCACATCTCTAGAACTTAGGCCACTGTCGTATGAAACCAGTGCTTCGCCGATGAGTCAGCGGCGACGGGAACCTCACAACCGGCTCTCCACGCTGTTGCGCATGGCCTGCTCTGCGACCGCATCCAGCGCTACATCCACCACAGGCTGATCGGTCAGCACCTGCAAGGCGCCCTGGTGGTACAGCCTGTCCAGCAGGCGCTGTGTCATCGATTGGGTGCGCCCCGCGGCACTGGTGAAGAGGAAAAGGGTGCCGTGCTTGCCCACCCATGACAGCTGGGTGCGTTCCCACTGGCCGGACACCAGCAAGTTGACCCAGTTGCCCACTGCCAAGGGCGGGCAGGCGGCGGCTCGCGCGGACGGTTGCGACAGTGGCGCAGGCTCGCTTGCGGCCCTCGGTTTACGGGTTTCGGAATCGGGTGTGGAGGCGATGGGCTCGCCGTCTTCCGCGCTGATGTCCATGTAGCCGGATTCCTTGGCTTCGGCAGGGGCCAGCCAGGGGTCGTCTTCAGGCAGTGGCACGGGTTGGGTGGTGGCCTTGGGGGCAACTGGCATTGCGCTGGCCACGGCCTCTTCGCCTGCGCCTGCATTCGCCTCTGCCGCCGCAGGCGTGCCCGGCGAGGGTTTGGCAAATGCGGCCTGGTGTTGTTGCATCAGCAAATCGAACACGGCGTCGGTGCGGCTGGCGGGGTAGTCGATGAGCGCCAGGCCCTCTCGCAGGCGGGGGAGCAGCGTGGGCAGCAGGCGGGCCAGTTCGGCGGTGTTCTGGCGGGTCAGCTCGGGCTGGGCGCTCCAGATCAGGGGGTCTATCAGGGCGAGGTACCGGTCGGGGTCCGGCGTGCCGTCCTGGTGCGTCAGGCGGGCTTCGGCCAGCACCTGGGCCCAGGGGCCCAGCAGGAAGTGGGCGATTTCCTCGGGCATGCGCTCCATGTGGGGGCGCTGGGCCAGTTCGCGCGACAAGGTGGCTGCAAGGGCGTGTCGCTGTTCCGCATGCTCCAGCGTTTCGATGGCGCGTGCACGCTCTGCGTGGCGGGCCTGCTCTTTTTCATTCCACTTGGTGTGCAGTTGTTCCAGCACGTTTTCGAAGTCGTGCTCACCGTCGATGTTGGCCGTGGCCAGCGGGCCGGCGATGTTCATGAGCGATCGCATGAAGCTCTGGAACCCCGGCGCTTCGGTGCTGTTGTAAGCCAGGCTGCGGTCGGTGATGTCCTGCAGCAGGCGGCGGGCCGCGTGCTCCTTGTGGCTGAAGAAACGCGGGTCGGCAATGGCCAGTTGCATCAACGCGGGCTCCAGTGCGCGGATGAATTGCTGCACGGGCCACAGCAGCCGGTGGTCTTGCGCGATGTTGTCCACCATCAGCGCGACGACTTCCATGCTCAGCGCCTGGCCCAGGCCGGCGCCCTGTTGCTGCTTGCGCGCGGGTTCCGCGGCATTGCCCAGGCGTTCCATCATGTGGCCGACCTGGTTCATCTCTTGCAGCGCTTCGAAGGCGGCCGGCACGGTCATGGCGAAGTCGGTGGCGGGCGCGTCGATCTGCGGCAACTGGCCGGGGCTTTCAAACTCGCGCGCAAATCGGTCGGCAAAGCTTTCTTCACGCGGTGGCGCGCCGGCAGGCGAGGCGGCGGCTTGGCCCTGCGAGGGCTGTGGTGCCATGAACTCGCCCACCAGCAGGCGGCGCAGCCGGTCCAGCGTAAGAAGCGGGTCGGCCGAGCTTTTGGCTTCGGCCAGATCGTTGTCGGCCGCAAAGCCGGGCGAGGCGCCGCCTGCAGCCGGCGCCACATACAGCAGGTTGCCATCGGCTTGGCGCATCGCGTAGCCCACGGGTTGTACGCCGGTCTGCTTGAGCCGGTCTGCCTGCGCGCGGTACAGCCCGCGCAGTTCGTTGCCCAGCGCCTGGGCCATCGGTCCCATCCAGTCGGTGCGCACCTGCGGGGTGAGCTGCATTTGGGAGACCACAGTTTGCAGCGCTTGCAGAAACACGTCGGGGCGCAATGGATTGTGCTCAGGCTGCACACGGGGCAGGCCCAGCGCGCTGCACACCAGGGCGTCCAGCTCGGCCAGCGGGCCTTCCGCTGCTGTCATCAGCACCTGCCGGGCGCGGGCGCGCTCCACACTTTCGCTCACCTGGCTTTCGTCCATCAGCTCCAGCTCATCGAAATGGATGGAGAACAGGGAGCGCGATGGTGCAGCCTCGGTCTGTGCTGCGGTCTGGGCCATCGCCTGGCGCAGCGCGTCGGGGTAGCGCTCGCACATCACCGGGGTCAGCTGCATGAGTTGCTGGCGCGCGCCCTGCATGGCCCCGTGTTCGCCCGGGGTGCGGGCCTGGTCCTGGCGGGCTTGCAGGATGGTGCGAGCAGCGTCTGCCACACGCTCCAGAATGTGGCGGGCCTGGGTCAACACATCCTGCACGATGCGATCGTGCGGGGCAGAGGAGGGGGCCAGTGCGGGTGCAGAAGTGTGGTGCGAGGCCATCTTGGTATGGAAGGAGTGCCGTGCCCGCGATGGTACGCGGCAAAAAGGGGCCGCAGCCCCTTGTTTTGTTTGGATTACGGGCCTTGAACCGCTTATCCGTTGGAGGCAGAACGCGGCGGCCCTGGACGGGGGAAGACCCGAATGGGTCTGCCCGCTCACCCGCCGTGAAACTTGACCACCAGCGGCACGATGAGCAGCGCCACGATGTTGATGATCTTGATCAGCGGGTTGACGGCGGGGCCGGCAGTGTCCTTGTAAGGGTCGCCCACGGTGTCGCCGGTCACGGCAGCCTTGTGCGCCTCGCTGCCCTTGCCGCCGTGGTGGCCATCTTCGATGTACTTCTTGGCGTTGTCCCAGGCGCCGCCGCCTGTGCACATGCTGATGGCCACGAAGAGGCCGGTGATGATGGTGCCCATCAGCAAGCCGCCCAAGGCCTTGGGGCCCAGTAGCAGGCCCACCACCAGCGGTGCAATCACAGGCAGCAGGCTCGGCACCACCATCTCCTTGATGGCGGCGGTGGTCAGCATGTCCACGGCCTTGCCGTACTCGGGCTTGCCAGTGCCGTCCATGATGCCCTTGATGGTGCTGAACTGGCGGCGCACCTCCACCACCACAGCACCCGCCGCGCGGCCAACGGCCTCCATCGCCATGGCGCCGAACAGGTAGGGAATCAGCCCGCCGATGAACAGGCCCACGATCACCAGCGGGTCCGACAGGTCAAAGCTGATCGACTTGCCATAGGTTTCGAGCTTGTGGGTGTAGTCGGCAAACAGCACCAGCGACGCCAGCCCGGCCGAGCCGATGGCGTAGCCCTTGGTCACGGCCTTGGTGGTGTTGCCCACGGCGTCCAGCGGGTCGGTGATGTCACGCACGCTGCTGGGCAGTTCGGCCATTTCGGCAATGCCGCCGGCGTTGTCGGTGATGGGGCCGTAGGCGTCGAGCGCCACCACGATGCCGGCCATGCTCAGCATGGCAGTGGC
>JBCNOJ010000305.1:0-6494 GCA_039593925.1 Acidovorax sp. | reverse complement strand
CGGACGAACTCGAAGAGATCGACAACATCCTTGACGACCTGCGCGCGCGCGGCGAGGAAATCCCGCAGTGGGAGTTCTGCGACGGCTTCATGACCGCGCTGATCTGCAGCCGCCGCCCCATCGCGCCGGCCGAATACCTGCCCATGCTGCTGGGCGACGGCGCCGAGCTGGATGTGGCCGAAGGCGCACCGCTGCCGCTGCTGCCCGCGTTTGCCGATGCCGCCCAGCAGGCGCGTTTTCTGGAGCTGTGGGACCGCCGCTGGAACGAGATCACCACCCAGCTCGACACCGACGTGAAGACGCTGGACGACGACCGCACCTTCCAGCCCGAAGCCATGGACATGCGCGGCGCGGTGGCCAGCCTCACCGACGAACAGCGTGCCGAGATGGGCGACGACCAGGAGATCCCGTCCTTCGGCCAGGTGTGGGCCTTGGGCTTCATGTTCGCGGTGGAAAACTGGCCCGAAGACTGGGCCGCCCCGCGCGACAAGGAAGCCGCCAAGTGGCTGGACGATGCGCTGGAGCGCATCGTGGCCCTGACCGAAGACGACACCGGCAAGCCCGAAGTCTGCATGTACGACGAAGACGGCCCACCCAGCACCAGCCAGGCGCGCGTGGAAGCCTTCGGCGAAGCCATCTGGGCCGTGTACGACCTGCGCCAGCTGTGGAAGAGCATGGGCCCGCGCGTGGAGACGGTGCGCAAGGCGCCCGAGCCGGGGCGCAACGACCCTTGCCACTGCGGCAGCGGCAAGAAGTACAAGAAGTGCCATGGGGCTTGATTATGTCGGGTAATTTGCTATTGATTGGATAGCTATTGGCGCTTGATGGATAAGCGCTAGAGCCTGTTTTTATCTGAAATTCCTCGCAGCGCGCCCCAGGGCGCGCTTTGCTTTTTGCAGGGCACACCGCATGAACTCCTCCACCCTGAACCGTCTGCGCGCCGAGTGGGCGCCCAGCATTCCGCGCGAGCTGTTGGCCGGTGCCGTGGCCACGTTTGCTTTGATCCCCGAAGTCATTGCCTTCTCGTTCGTGGCCGGGGTCGATCCGTCGGTGGGGCTCTTTGCCTCCTTCGTCATCAGCGTGGTGATCGCCTTCACGGGCGGGCGGCCCGCCATGGTGTCCGCCGCGGCGGGCTCGGTGGCGCTGGTCGCCGCGCCGCTGGTGCAATCGCACGGCTTGGGCTACCTGCTGGCGGCGGGGCTGCTGGCCGGGGCCGTGCAGGTGGTCTTTGGCCTGATGAAGCTGGGCGTGCTGATGCGCTTCGTTTCCAGCTCGGTCCGCACAGGCTTCGTCAATGCGCTGGCCATCCTCATCTTTGCCGCGCAGCTGCCGCACCTGCACGGCGCCAGCACGGCCACCTGGGTCGCGCTGGCGTTGGGGCTGGCGCTCATCTACGGCTTGCCGTGGCTGGGCCAGCAGCTGGCGTGGCCTGCGCTTACGGTCATCCCGTCACCGCTGATCTGCGTGGTGGTGCTCACGGTGCTGGCCTCAGCGCTGGGGCTGCACCTGCCCACGGTGGGCGACCTCGGCAAGCTGCCCGATGCGCTGCCCATGTTTGCGCTGCCACAGGTGCCCGTGTCGCTCGACACCCTGCGCATCATCCTGTTGCCCGCACTCGCGATTGCCACGGTCGGCCTGCTCGAATCGGTGCTCACCGCCGCCGTGGTGGACGAGATGACCGACACCCCCAGCGACAAGAACCGCGAATGCGCGGGCCTGGGCCTTGCCAACATCGCCTCCAGCCTGTTCGGTGGCATTGCGGGCTGCGGAATGATCGGCCAGGCCGTGGGCAACGTGAAATACGGTGGGCGCGGGCGCCTGTCCACCTTGTTTGCCGGCGTGTTCCTGCTCCTCCTCATGGTGCTGCTCAAGCCCTGGGTGTCGCAGGTGCCGGTGATTGCGCTGGTAGCCATCATGGTCATGGTGTCGGCCGAAACGTTCGACTGGAGATCCCTCGGCGCCCTGGTGCGCCACCCGCGCCTGTCCAGCGCCGCCATGCTGGCCACCGTGGCCGTCACTGTCGCCACCCACAACCTGGCAGCCGGCGTGGCCGTGGGCGTGGTGCTCAGCGGCGTGTTCTTCGCCTTCAAGGTGTCGCGCATGCTGGATGTGCGCGTGCATGACGACGCGCAGACCGGTCAACGCACGTGGCGCGTGTCAGGCCAGGTGTTCTTTGCGTCTGCCGATGCCTTCATCGAAGCCTTCGACGTGCTCGGCGCCGAAGGCCGACCGGTGGTCATCGACGTGACACATGCCCACTTCTGGGACATCACCGCCGTGGCCGCGCTCGACAAGGTGGTGCAGCGCTTGCGGCACCATGGTTGTACGGTGGAGGTGCTGGGGCTCAACGCGGCGAGTGCGGTATTGATTGATCGGTTGGGGGGCGATGCAGCACCGGTCAACACGCAGAACAGCGTGGGTGGTTGAACGGCCGACTTATTCGTTGCCGAGTACCGCATCACCACTGTCGAGCTGCAGTGATCTGTGCCATTGCGGCAGTGGCAAGAAATGCAAAAGCAGAATCCAGGGTGTCATGGTGAAGCTTCGCTGGTGAAGTGGGGTTTGCTATTGGCCGCAAGCCGCAGGTATCAACGGCCGAGCGATTGCGTCACCGCAACAAGACTACTCACCCCTGCGCCAAAAACTTCTTCAAATTCCCCGCCGCCGTACTGCGCACCTTGCGCTTGAGCGATGGCGACCAGCCCAGCAGCAGCCCGGGTGCGCCCAGCGCTTGCCGTGCCCAGCGCCAGAAGTTGAAGCGGTCTCGGTGGGTGGCGATCAATCCATCGGGCGTGAAGGTAAAGGTGCCGTCAATGATGTTGTGCACTTGGCGGCCCGTAGCGCTGAACAGGTAGTGCGCCTCCCAGTGCGCCTTGCCGCGCGCCGCGTCGGCGTCAATGCCGCTGAACTCCAGCTTCCAGTGCTCTGCCGCACCAGGCTTCTTGGTGGCCGTGCACAGCATGCGCCACATGCCGCCGATCTGCTCGCGGCCCTTGAGCGAAAAGGCTTCGTCGTCGAAGGTGGCGTCGGGGGCGTAGCAAGCGGCCATGGTGGCGTGGTCGAGCTGCGCGAAGGCGGTGTAAAAGCGCTGCAGGGTCTGCGCGTTGGGGTGCATGGGTTCTCCTCCTGAAGTGCGCCCATGCTACACCCAGGCCTAGGCACAGCATGCTGCTTGCGAGACCTTGCTGGGCCGTGCTTGCGCCGTGTGCGATAGGTGGGGGTTGCGTTGCGCTAGCTGGAGCGCAGGCCGCCGATGCGCCGACGCTGCTCGTCATCCAGGCCGTCCAGCACTTCGGTGCCGTGTGCATAGCCTTGTTGCACGATCTGTTCGAAACGATTCCACTGCAGCATGCCCACGCGGTCCATGGGAGGGTTGAAGTACAGATCGGTCAACTGCTGCGACTGGCGCTGGCGCGACATGCTGTAGAGGATGGTGACCTGCATGAGGTAGCTGGCCAGCGACGGAAGCTTGTAACGTCGGCGGGACCGTGGCCGCAGCTTGTCGCGCAGCAGTGCCCAGCTGCTGGGGATGTCGTCCAGGTCAACGCGGCGGTGCTTGCGGAAGTTCAGGTCGACCCCGATCACCGTACCCACGCCGCGCATCGTGCGCATGATGTCCACGGGGAAGTTGTTGAACGTGCCGCCGTCGCAGAGCAGGTCGCCCTCGTGCAGCACGGGCGGAAGCGCCCCGGGGATTGAAATGCTGGCCAGCAAGGCTTTTTCGAGATTGCCGGTTCGCACCACCTGCTCGCAGGCGCGCGAGTAGTTGGTGGCCACGCAGTAGTAGTTCTTCCACAGATCCTCGATGTGGGCTGGGAAGCCCACCAGCCGCTGCACGGCGTCCTTGAGGATGCGGCGCAGCCGTTGCCCCTTGATGAGCGACAGCAGCGGCAGAAGGTTGAAGTCGCCCGTGGGGTTGGTGCGAAAGGCCTCGCGTGCGTTGGACATGACGGCATCCAGCGGCTGGTCGGACGCCACATAGGCGGCCATCACCGAGCCAATGCTGGTGCCCCCGACACAGTCGATCTCCACACCTTCCTCCTGCAGCGCACGGTAGATGCCCAGGTGCGCAAATCCGCGCGCTCCACCGCCCGCCAGCACCAGGCCCACGGCGGTGCGGCTCTGTATGCGCGCAAGGCGCGCCATGTCGCGGTCCAGCGTGGGGCGCACGTGGATGTGGTCCGCCACGGGGCGGCGTTCCAGCCACTGCTGGGTGTTGCGCGGGCACTGGATGGACGGCGGATGCAGCAGCACCAGAATCTCAGCGGCCTCTGACAGCGGTGCCCGGCGCATCAGGCAGTGTTCCTCAATGGGGTGAATGGCGGGCTCGGCCTGTGCGTCGGCCACCAGCAGCAGCTCGTCGCAATGGCGGCTCACGCGGCGTGTCCATGGCGTGGGCTCGGGGTCCGCCAGCAGCAGCACGAAATCGTTGCGGGCCTCAATCTCGTCAAGCAGCATGGCGATGCGCCGGTTGGCCGTGGCGTTGGCCCCCTCGCGCTGTGCGATGCCGGGCACCTGCAGCTCTGCATCGACAGTGGCCGAATCCACCACCCGCACCCGTCCGATCAGGCTGAGCTGGCGTGCCAGCTGGTGGCCAAAGCTGCGCAAGTCCACACCCTCGCTGATGGGCAGCAAACCCATGGCGACGGGCCGCTCCAGCGCTGCCATGGAATTGCCGTTTTGCAGGCGTTGGATGATCTGGCGCGTGAGCGCGATGGAGACCTGCGCGCTGCTGGACAGCAGGGTTTTGAACACCTCCTTCGTCAGCCGCACCAACACCGAGTCGCGCACGGCCACCACCGTGGCGGTGCGTGGCGCGTCGGTGAAAAGGCTCATCTCGCCGACCACCTGGCCACGCCCCATGTCGGCCACGCGCCGCTGCTCGCCGCTCTCTCCCCGCACATAGGCGCGCAGCCGGCCGCTGACGGTGAGGTACATCGATTCGCCCGGCTCGCCTTGTGCCATCAGCGTGCTGCCGCCGGGCACTTCCACCCATTCGAGATGGGCGCGCAACAACTCCAGCGCCTCCGGCTCAATCCCTTGCAGAAAGCTGCGCAGGTGTTCGGTCAACAGTTGGTTCTGGGTAGCGGTGTGGGGGCTCATGGGACGAAATCGGTGCCGCACTTGGCGGCAAATTGGCTGGGGCGCAAAAAAGCGGGCAGACAGGCAGAAAGACAGGAAGGCGGGACGATGCCGTCAACCGCAGCAAGAACGCTGGAGGGGCCGTGGGCCTTCGTGCGTGTCGCGCCTGCTTTCTCGTGGCGGACCGCCTTGCAAAAAGCGCAATGGCATCGCGGCATGCGAAGCGGCGGATTCTAGGAACGCTTTGGGGGTTTGGCGCGGCTGCTCATGCATCGGCATGAGACGTGCGTGAACAAATGCACACCAGCGCACCAACAGCGCCCCAGCTGCGCTGCAGGCAGGGGCGCAGATCGCGTGCGCGGGAGGGGTGATGGGGAGTGCGGTGAAAAGACGGGGATCGGCGAGCGGCGCCGTTCCCTGTCTCAGCGCATGAACTGGCGCAGAGATTCGGCCGTGGCCTCTGGCAGCTGTTCAGGAATGAAATGGCCCGCCGGCACGGCCTGACCACTGACATTGGCGCTGCACTGTGCCTGCCACAGCGCCAGTGGGTCGAACAGCCGGTGCACCACACCGTGTGCACCCCAGATCACCAGGGTGTCGCAGGCGATTTTGTCGCCGCGGCCGCGGCTTTCGCGGTCCTGGTCCAGGTCTATGCCGGCGCTCGCGCGGTAGTCCTCGCAGGCGGTGTGGATGGCCTCGGGCGTGCAAAAGCAGCGCTCGTAGTCGGCCAGCGCCTGCGGCTCGATGTGGGCCAGGCCCGCGCTGCCCCAGCCGCCCAGCTTGGCGTGCAGGTAGGCCAGTGCGTTGCCGCCAATCATGGTTTCAGGCAGCGGAGTTGGCTGGATCAGGTGGAACCAGTGGTAGTAGGCGAGCGCAAAGTCCATGTCGGTGCGGGCGTACATGTCGAGCGTGGGAGCGATGTCGATCACGCACAGCTTCTTCACGCGCGTTGCATGGTCGAGCGCCATGCGGTGCGCCACGCGGCCGCCGCGGTCGTGGCCGCACAGGTAGAAGTGGTCGTGGCCCAGCGCAGTCATCACCTCGGCCATGTCCTGGGCCATGGCGCGTTTGCTGTAGTTGGCATGGTCGGATTGGCCTGGCGCGTGGGATGAGTCGCCATAGCCGCGCAAATCGGGCAGCACCAGAAAGTAGTCGCGCGCGAGCTGCTGCGCCACACGGTGCCACAGCGCGTGCGTCTGCGGAAAACCGTGCAGCAGCAACAGCGGCGGGGCGCCCGCAGTGCCGCCCGTGCGCACAAAAATCTCGGCGCCGGTGGTGGCGATGCGCTGGGTGGCGAAGCCTTCGAACCAGGTGGATGGGGTCATGGGAAAGGGGGCGATGGTTGGCGTGCGTGCGGGTAATAGGCGGTGTTGGCATGTGCGCGCCGCCAGGCGCCCACGGGGAGATCAACC
>JBCNOJ010000304.1:0-6508 GCA_039593925.1 Acidovorax sp. | reverse complement strand
TGGCCGCGCACCTGGGCATGAAGTGCGTGCTGGTGCAGGAGAACTGGGTCAACTACTCCGACGCGGTGTACGACCGCGTGGGCAACATCGAGATGAGCCGCATCATGGGCGCTGACGTGCGCCTGGATGCGGCAGGCTTCGACATCGGCATCCGCCCCAGCTGGGAGCAAGCCATGGAAGACGTGAAGAAGGCCGGTGGCAAACCCTTCCCGATTCCCGCAGGCTGCTCGGAGCACCCGTATGGCGGCCTGGGCTTCGTGGGCTTTGCAGAGGAAGTGCGCCAGCAGGAAAAAGAGCTGGGCTTCCAGTTCGACTACATCGTGGTGTGCTCGGTCACGGGGAGCACGCAGGCGGGCATGGTGGTGGGCTTTGCGGCCGACGGCCGGGCGCGCAAGGTGATCGGCATCGATGCCTCGGCCAAGCCCGAGAAGACGCATGCGCAGATCCTGCGCATCGCGCAGAACACCGCCAAGCTGGTCGAACTGGGCCAGGAGCTCACGGCCGAAGACGTGGTGCTCGACACGCGTTACGGCGGCCCCGAGTACGGTCTGCCCAACGAAGGCACGCTGGAAGCCATCCGCCTGTGCGCGCGCCAGGAAGGCATGCTCACCGACCCGGTGTACGAAGGCAAGTCCATGCACGGCATGATCGACATGGTGCGCAAGGGCGAATTCCCCGAAGGCTCCCGCGTGTTGTATGCGCACCTGGGAGGGGTGCCGGCGTTGAACGCCTACAGCTTTCTTTTTCGCAACGGCTGATGGCACGCAGCCCAGCGAAGCAGAGCAGCTGCGCTGGGCGCAGCTGAGCCGACTGGCGGCGATCTGATCTGTAGGGCCGCCCAGCCTCACCAATAGATTCGCGCCGACGGCTCACCAAAAAAAGGGGCTGCAGCACCATCGCTGCGGCCCCTTTTTTTTCTTTTGGCGCTGACCGGTGTCAGCGGCTGTCGCGCTTGCCCTGCGCACGGCGGATGCTACCGCTTTGGTGGGCGTGGATGGCCATGTTGCCAGCGGACTGGCGAAGCGGATTGACCCGCAAGGCGGCAGGCACCAGATCGACCGGAGCGTTGACCTGTGGAGGCCGCGCCTTGCCCTGCGTGGTGGGCGCAAGCGGCGAAGGGGCCTTCACTGAGTGTTCTGGCAGCACAGGCGCGGATCCGGCCACACCACTGTGCAGAGCACCAACGCCGGAGCCATTGGCGGCGGTCTGAGGCATCGCAGACTGGGACCGGGCAGTCGATGTTTTGCGGCGAGCAGCGGGCGCTGCCCCCTTGGCCGCAGCGCCAGACTTGGCGGGCTTGGTGCCGAGCTTCAGCGCTTTGCTGGAGGTCTCAGCGCCTTTCTTCTTGGCCGGTGCAGGCTTCTTGGCGGCCTTCTCGCCAGTGGCCTGGGCAGGCTTGCTGGTCGCCGATGGCTTTTTTGCCACGGTCTTGGTGGTGGGCGACTTCGAAGCGGCAGGCGCCTTCAATGTGGCCGATTCACCGTTCTTTGTGGACCGCTTGGCGGTTTTTTTGGCGGTGCCCTGCTGCGATGCAGCGCGGGCAGCATCGCGAGCTTCGCGCTCTTCCAATTGCGCTACACGGGCTTCGAAACGGCCCAGCACCTCTTGCAGAATGTCGGCCTTTCGCTGCGTGCGCTGGTTGTCGGCGCCCACGGGCGAGCGGCCCTTGGTACTGGGCGCCGAGCGCACGGCCACCGTCTGGCGGCGGAACAGATCACGGTATTTGTCGCGCAGGGTGCGCGTGCGGGTGACCTTGCCGCGCAGGCGGGCCAGCGTCAGTGCCTTGATGGGCTCTGCACGGCTTTGGTCGAACAATTCCAGCTCAGCGGCGGTGAGAAGGGGGCGGGCCTGGGTGATGGTGGTTGCCATGGTCGGTCTCCTTTGCAAGGCGTGGGCAAAGACTTCACCGTAACCGCAGCGGATTCGCACAGGTGTGGGACAGGGGGCCATATCACGGTCGGCCCTCCTGCCCGATGTCATGCCCTCACGCTGTCAACAAGGTCTGCACCTTTTCGCGCAACAGCGTTGGCTGCACTTCGCGCGGTGCCACGGGGTGGCCCACGTTGAGACCCACGCGGCTGAACATGCCGCGGCGAAACGGCCGCACCATGGCGCCGCCCTTTTCAATGCGGCTGAAGTAAGAGCCCCACAGATTGGTCAATGCCATGGGAATCACCGGCGCCTCGATGCCCTCAGCCTGGGCGCGCTCGATGATCTTCATGATGCCGCCCTTGAACTCCTGCAGTTGCCCGTCTTTGGTGATGCCGCCCTCGGGAAAGATCGCCAGCAGATCGCCTTCGCGCAGCACCTGCGCGGCACGCTCGAACGCGGCCTCGTAGGTTTTGGGGTCTTCCTTGTACGGTGCGATGGGGATGGCCTTGGCCAGGCGAAACAGCCAGCCCAGCAGGGGCACTCGGAAGATGCGGTGGTCCATCACGAAGTAGATGGGGCGCGGGCTGGCGGCCATGAGCAGCACGGCGTCCACAAAGCTCACGTGGTTGCAGGCCAGGATGGCCGCGCCGTGCGCAGGCAGGTTTTCGTCGCCCTGCACCTTGAAGCGGTACACAAAGCGGGAGGACACCCAGGCCACAAAGCGCAGCAGGTACTCGGGCACCAGCATGAAGATGTAGAACGCGACCACCGCGTTGGCGATGCCGGTGAACAGGAAGATCTGCGGCACCGTGAAGCCGGCCCCCAGCAAGGCCCCAGCGATGAGCGAGCTGGCGATCATGAACAGGGCATTGAGGATGTTGTTGGCCGCGATGATGCGCGCACGGTGTGTGGGCTGGCTGCGCATCTGGATCAGTGCATACATGGGCACGCTGTACAGGCCCGCAAACAGGCTGAGCAGCAGCAGGTCCATCATCACGCGCCAATGCGCGCCCTGAGCCATGAATGCGGCCAGGCCCATGATCTCGGACGCGGGCAGGCCACGCGAAGCGAAGTACAGGTCGATGGAAAACACGCTCATGCCGATGGCGCCCAGCGGCACCAAACCGATTTCCACATGGCGGCGCGACAGCACCTCGCACAGCAGCGAGCCGATACCGATGCCGATGGAGAACACCACCAGCAGCAGCGATGCCACCTGCTCGTTGCCGTGCAGCACGTTTTTGGCCAGGCTGGGAAACTGCGAGAGGAACACCGCGCCGAAGAACCACATCCAGCTGATGCCCAGCAGCGAGCGGAACACCACGATGTTGCCGTGCGCCAGCTTCAGGTTGCGCCAGGTTTCGGTGAAGGGGTTCCAGTTGATCGTGAGGCCCGGGTCGGTAGCGGGCACCGAGGGGATGAACTGGGCCACCACCCGACCGACCACTGCCGCCAGCACGCAGGCAATGGCCACCGTGGTGTGGCCGATGCCCGGCAGCGCCACCAGCAGCCCGCCAGCCACATTGCCCAGCAAAATGGCCACAAAGGTGCCCATCTCGACCATGCCATTGCCGCCGGTCAGCTCGCGCTCGCTGAGCACCTGGGGCATATAGGCGAACTTGACGGGGCCGAACAAGGTGGAGTGCACCCCCATCAGAAACGTGCACAGCAGCAGGATCGGGATGTTGCCGCCGACGAAGCCCACAGCAGCCACCAGCATGATGGCAATCTCCATGTTCTTCACGAAGCGGATCATCTTCGTCTTTTCGTACTTGTCGGTGAGCTGGCCCGAGGTGGCCGAGAACAACAGGAACGGCAGGATGAACAGCGCCCCAATCACCAGCCCCGCCATGGCCGGGGGCAGCCACGACACGCTGAGCTGGTAGGTCACCATCACGGTGAACGCAAACTTGAAAAGGTTGTCGTTGGCCGCGCCGGAAAACTGCGTCCAGAAGAAAGGCGCGAAGCGCCGCTGGCGCAGCAGGGCGAACTGGTTCGGATCCTCATGCGTGGCCTGCGGGCCGTGCGCGGATGTGGTGGTTGCGCGTGCAGCGGCTGATTCGGTGTGCATGCGTTTCTCCTCGTTGGTCGGTCAAGCCTTGCGGCCCAGGGTGCGGGCCGCCGCCCCCACGGCGTGGGCGCCATTCTGCCCGCATGCAGTGACATGCGGGTGGGCCGCGGGGACCCACGGCACAGGGTGTGGCGACGGCCCGTCAGCCAATGCGCGCAGCACTGGCCAGGCAGCGGCTGCAGCCAACAGGTGTTTGATGCTGTGGCCCGAGAGCCATTGCTGCGTGGCCTGAAACACGGCATGGTCGGCCGCTTCGAACAGCTTGGCCGCGCCATAGAGCGCAATCACCGCCCCGAGGTGCGGCGCCAGGGTGCCCGTGCGGCGTGGCAGCAGGGACAACGCCAGCACCACCAGCATGCCGCCCAGTTGCACCACCGCCCACGGCAGCAACTGGCCACTGCGGGCCCACCACAGCACGGCGGCCATGCCAGCCGCCAGCACGACCCCCGCGGCGCACAGCCCGGCCCGCGCACTGACGCGGCTGTGCACCGCCAGGCCCAGCAAACCCGCAAACGGCAGCACCATGCCGAGCCGGTCCCACAGCAGGCCGTCATCGTCCGGCCGCACGTGGTACAGCGCAGAGCCCACCGCCGTGCATATCAGCCCGCCAAAGAACAGCGCTGCCAGCCCGCGCGAGACAGCGTCCTGCGGTGGGTGGCCAAGCGTGCGGCCCGCGCCATGCGCACGGCGCAGCAACACCAGCCCCCACAGGCCCGCGATGGCAAAGGGCAGGTTGCTCAGCACGTCCAGCGCGCAGGGCAGGCCCACCCAGGTGCGCTGGTCGGCAAAGGCGTGCTGGTGCAGGCTGTCGTGCAGCGGCGGGCCACCCACCGCCAATGCCAGCAACGTGGCGGCGGCCAGCAGCAGCGCCCATTCAGCCCGCGCAAGGCGTGGCCAGCGGGACCGACGGAGCGGCAATGAGACCAAAGCGGGATGGGGCATGGACGAACACTCCTTGGAACGGTGACAAAGGCCGGGCAATCGGCAAAAAGGGCCTGACTGCCAGGTGCCGCGCAGTGTGCTCACCAACCCCGCCATGTCCGCGGGAAAAGTCGCCCCAGGCGCAACCCTGCGCACTGCGGGTATTGATAATTGATACCAGGAGACCGCCACCATGAGCACCACTGCCGACCTCGTCACCGCCCTGAAAAAAGAACTCAAGACCGCACAGATGACCTACGCAGACCTCGCGCAGGCCTTGGGCATGGCCGAGTCCAGCGTCAAACGCATGCTGGCCAAGGGCGACATGCCGCTGTCGCGCATCGACGCCATCTGCCGCGCGCTGGCACTGGACTTTGCCGATCTGGCGCGCCGCGTGGCCGACGCGCAGCCGCTGCTCAAGGAGCTGAGCCAGGAGCAGGAAAAGGCCGTGGTGGGCGATAAGAAGCTGCTGCTGATGGCGATCTGCGTGCTGAGCCAGTGGACGCTGGAGCAGGTGACGGCCAACTACCGCCTCTCAGAGGCCGAGGGCATCAAGTACCTCGCGCAGCTCGACCGCATCGGCATCATCGAGCTGCGGCCGCTCAACCGCTACCGCCTCAAGCTGGCCAAGACCTTCCGCTGGCGCCCCCACGGCCCGGTGATGAACTACTTCCGCGAACACGCACTGCTGGACTACTTTGCCGGAGGGTTCGACGGCCCTGGCGAGGGCGTGCTGCTGGTGCACGGCAACATCAGCCGCGGCCTCGCGCCCGCCTTCATGGAACGCATGCAGCGCGTCGCGCAGGACTTTGCCCAACAGCACCTGGCAGACCAGAAGCTGCCTGACCGCGAACGCGAGGGCTACACGCTGCTCTTGGCCATGCGCAGTTGGGAGTTCGAGGCGTTTGGGCAGATGCGCCGATAGCCATAGCCATAGCCCACGGCCGACAGGTGCCGAGCATCATTTCACCGCCCAGCCCATCGCGCCGCAACGGCGTGGGGCAGGCTGTGTGGCCCTGCCTTCGGCTACACACAGGCCTGCCTTCGCCCCGATACTACGCTTTTGATAGCTGCTAGCGCTTTATGGATAAGCGTCAAAGCCCAAAAATACCCAAATTTTTCCGCCTGTGAGCGCGAACAAATCGCCCGCGAGAACGGGCGTTTGACGGTTTTTAATAGAACAACTATTCTTTAAATAACAAATTTCTTTCATTAAAGGATAGCCAATTGAAAACCACACGCGACCAGCAAGATGCCACGCGCCGCCAGATCGTGGCCTGCGCGGTGGACCTGATGACCCGCCAGGGCTTTGACGGCACCACGATGAAAGACATCGCGCGCGCCGCTGGCATTGGCGACGCCACGATCTACAAATACTTCCCCACCAAAGACCGCATCGTGGTGGGCTACCTGGACGACGCCGTGCAACAGGCGCTGAACGACACGCTTCAGACGCCGGGCTTTGACGCCTATCAGCTGCAAGAAAAGCTGCAGCGCCTGACCGACGCGGTGCTGGAGCGCCTGCTGGCCGACCGCGAGTTCGTGGCGCAGGTGCGCTTGCTCGCGCAGCGCTCGCCGCTGTCGATGCTGGCCGAACCCCTGGCCGCACGCCAGCGCTTGCGCGAAGTGGTCGTGGGCTTTCTC
>JBCNOJ010000303.1:0-6522 GCA_039593925.1 Acidovorax sp. | reverse complement strand
GTAGAAGGCCCCTTCGGGCACACGGCAGCGCAGGCCGGGCGATGCATTGAGCGCGGCTACCACCACGTCGCGCCGCGCCTGGAAATCGCGGCAGCGCTCGGCCACCACGTCTTGCGGGCCAGTCAGTGCCGCCACGGCTGCCGCCTGGCTGATGGACGATGGACACGACGTGGCCTGGCTCTGCACCACGGCCATGGCAGCAATCAGCGCCTTGGGCCCCGCTCCGTAGCCGATGCGCCAGCCCGTCATGGCGTACGACTTGGAGACGCCGTTCACGGTCAGGGTGCGTTCACGCAGCGCGGGCAACACAGCCACCGGCGTGGCGAAGGTGTGCCCGTCATAGAGGATGTGTTCGTAGATATCGTCCGCCAGCACCCACACCTGCGGATGGCGCAGCACCACTTCCAGGATGGGCCGCAGCTGCGCTGCGCTGTAGGCTGCGCCACTGGGGTTGGACGGCGAATTGATGAACACCCAGCGCGTGCGCGGCGTGATGGCCGCGTCGAGCTGTTCCGCCGTCAGGCGAAAACCGTTGGCCTCGCTGCACGGCACGACCACGGGCACACCCCCTGCGATCAGCACCATGTCGGCGTACGAGGTCCAGTATGGCGCGGGAAGGATCACCTCGTCGCCCGGGTTCAGGCTGGCCATCAGCGCGTTGTAGATGACCTGTTTGGCTCCCGCGCCCACGGTGATCTCGTTGGCGGCGAACTCCAGCGCGTTGTCGCGGCGGAACTTGAGCTGGATGGCCGCCTTGAGCGCCGGCGTGCCGTCCAGCACGGTGTAGTGCGTATCGCCCTGCAACATCGCCTGCTGCGCGGCCTCCTGCACGTGCGAGGGCGTGTCGAAATCCGGCTCGCCCAGGCCCAGCACAATCACCGGCTGTCCCTGGCGCTTGAGCTCATTGGCTGCCTGCGAGATGCGCACGATGTCGGACACGCCGATGCTGCGAATGCGCTCGGCAGGCACGAAGGCCGGGGCCACGGGCGCAACTTCGTCAACTGGGGCAACAGGAACAACACCTGCGGTGGTCGGGAGCGGAGCATTCATGGCAACTCACAGAAAAATAAAAATGCGAAGGGTTGTGGGCTCAGCCCGGGCCGGTGACAACGACGGTGACGGAGCGCCTCAACGCCCCCGGCAGTACAGCCGTCACAGGGTTCAGATGACATTTTTTTCCAGCAGGGGCCGGTTCTGCCCAATGCGCTCGATGGACAACGGTGACAAATCCAGGCTCTGGTAGCGGCCGGTCAACATCAGCTCGGCCAGACCGCGCCCCACGGCGGGGCTTTGCTGCAGGCCGTGGCCCGAGAAGCCGTTGGCAAACACCAGGTTGTCGCACGCCGGGTGCAGGCCCACGATGGCGTTGTGATCGAAGGTATTCATCTCGTAGTAGCCCGCCCAGGCGCCTTGCATGCGCAGTGCCTCATAGCCGGGGATGCGCTCGGCCAACGTGGGCCAGATGTGGCCCTCAAACGCGTCGTACTCGGGCTCCAGCGGGGCAAAGTCGGCGTCGTTGTCGGCCTTAGGCGCAAAGCCGCAGATAAAGCCTTTGCCCTCGGGCCGCAGCCAGATGCCGCTGGTGTCGATGAGAAGGGGGCAACCCGGCAGTGCTGCGGGGCTGGCCAGGTTGAACACCGTGCGGCGCTTGCCCACCACGGGCAGATCGATGCCCGCCCAGCCTGCAATCGCTGCAGCCCAAGGGCCACCGGCATTCACGGCATAGCGGCAGGGCAGCACGGTGCCGCTTTGCAGGCGCACTGCGTTCACGTGCAGCACGCCATCGCTAGGCACCGTGTCCAGCCCCACGGCTTCGTCAGCCACGTAACGCACACCCTGGCTCTGCGCCTTTTTGCGCAGCGCCGTCAGCAGCAGGTAGCCATCAAACCAGCCCTCGCCCGACAGGCCCAGAGAGCCCAGCACCACGTCCTGCAGCGCCAGCCACGGAAAACGCTCGGCCAGTTGCTGCGGGCTGAGCAGCGCCACATCGGCGCCATGCCGCTTCTGCAGTGCATGGTTCTCGCGCAGCGTGGGCTCGCCCGCCTGGGTGGCCAAGTACAGGTAGCCGCCTTCGTGCAGGCCAATGTCGGGCACATCGCCGTTGCAGGCCAGCAGCGTGCGCACGTTGCGCAAGAAGCCGATGCCAAACGCCGAGATCTGGATGTTGATGTCGGTAGAAAACTGCTGGCGGATCGAGCTGGCCGACAGCGCGGACGATGCACGCGCGTAGGTCGGGTCGCGCTCGACCACCACCACTTCGCAGCCCGGTTGCTGCACGGTGAGGAAGTACGCAATCGCGCTGCCAATGACGCCACCGCCAATGATGACGATGGGGTGTGGGGCCTTAGCGGTCAACATGGGCGGTGCCAGCAGCGCGTGGCTTAAACGTCAAACGTGACGCCCTGCGCCAGCGGCAAAGCGGTGGAGTAGTTGATGGTGTTCGTTGCCCGGCGCATGTAGGCCTTCCAGCTGTCCGAGCCCGCCTCACGCCCACCGCCCGTTTCCTTCTCTCCGCCAAACGCTCCGCCAATCTCGGCGCCGCTGGGGCCGATGTTCACGTTAGCAATGCCGCAGTCCGAGCCTGCTGCCGACATGAACTGTTCCGCCTCGCGCACATTCAGCGTGAAGATGCACGACGACAGGCCGGCGCCCACGGCGTTGTTCATGGCGATGGCTTCATCAATGCTGCTGTAGCGCAACACGTACAGGATGGGCGCAAAGGTTTCGTGCAGTGCAGGGCCTTCGTGCTTTTGCAGCTCCACCAGCGCAGGGCGCACGTAGTACGCATCCGCACCGCCCACGCCTTCCACACGGCCGCCGCCGTGCACGGTGGCGCCCAGCGCGCGGCTTTGCTCCAGCGCCTTTTGCATGCCGTCAAAGGCCATGCGGTCGATCAGCGGGCCCACCAACGTGCCAGCGGTGCGCGGGTCTCCCACCTGCACATTGGCGTACACCTTGGCGAGCTGGGGCACCAGCTGGTTGTAAATGCTCTCGTGCACGAACAGGCGGCGCAGCGTGGTGCAGCGCTGGCCCGCCGTGCCCATGGCCGCAAACGCAATGCCGCGCAGGGCCAGGTTCAGGTCGGCGGAAGGCGCCACGATGGCGGCGTTGTTGCCGCCCAGCTCCAAAATGCCGCGCGCAAAACGCGCTGCCAGGCGCGGGCCCACGGCGCGGCCCATGGCGGTGGAGCCGGTGGCCGAGAGCACGGGCACGCGGGCGTCGTCCACCAGCACCTCGCCAATGTCGCGCTGGCCCACGATCAGCTCCAGCAGGCCTTCGGGGGCATCCGTGCCAAAGCAGGCGATAGCACGCTGGGCAATCGCGTGCGTGGCCAGGGCGGTGAGCGGGGTCTTTTCCGAAGGCTTCCACACCACCGAATCACCACACACCAGCGCCAGCGCGGCGTTCCAAGACCACACGGCCACGGGGAAGTTGAAGGCCGAGATCACGCCGCACACACCCAGCGGGTGCCAGGTTTCCATCATGCGGTGGCCGGGGCGCTCGGTGGCAATCGTCAGACCATAGAGCTGGCGCGACAGGCCCACAGCAAAGTCGCAGATGTCGATCATCTCCTGCACTTCACCCATGCCTTCGGACGGAATCTTGCCCGCCTCGATGGTCACCAGCAGGCCCAGGTCGGCCTTGGCGGCGCGCAGTTCTTCGCCCAGCAGGCGCACCAGCTCGCCCCGGCGCGGTGCGGGCACATTCCGCCACGCGGTGAACGCGGCATGCGCGCGGCCGATGGCGGCAGTGGCATCGGCTGCACTTTGCTGCGGCACCTGGGCCAGCACCTCGCCCGTGATGGGCGAACGCGCCGCCAGCGTGCCGCCTGTGTAGGCCGCACGGGGCACGCCCAGGCGTTGCAGCAGTTGATCGACTTCAGGCACAAGAGGGGTGGGGGCAGGCGTGGCGGACATGACGGCTCGCTAAGGTGTGGAAGCAGGGCAAGAAAGAGGGACGCGGGGCCAAACACCCGCGAATGCGCAAATATCCGCCAATCCAGCCGCAGTGGATAGCAAATAAATGGAACTACTTGATCACAATTGAGAATGAAGTCGCTGAAAATTGGAGAGCTACTAGCGCTTACTGCATAAGCGCAATAGCGCGAAATGATTCAAAGGCGACTAACGCCAATTATTCCCTCAACGCATGACCATCCCAGCATGACCCTGCTGCGCCGCACCTTCCTGCCTTCCACCGCCGACCTGCTGGCCTTTGAAGCCGCCGCCCGCCACCAAAGCGTGTCGCGCGCAGCCGAAGAGCTGCACCTCACCCAAAGCGCCGTGTCGCGCCAGATCCGCCAGCTGGAGGAGCAACTGGGCACCGCCCTCTTCCACCGCGTGCGCCAGCGTGTGGTGCTCACCGATGCAGGCCGGGTCTACGCCGCCGACGTGCTGGCCGTGCTGCAGCAACTGTCGGCCAGCACACAAAAAGCCATGGCGTTTTCCAGCACTGACGGCCTGCTCAACTTGGCTGTGCTGCCCACGCTGGGCACCCGCTGGCTCATCCCGCGCCTGGGTGGCTTCATGGCACTGCACCCTGAGGCCATGGTCAACTTCTCGGCCCGCACTGAGCCGTTTGACTTTGCGGGCACGCCGTTTGACGCCGCCATCCACTTCGGCACCCCACACTGGGCGGGTGCCGTGTGCGAATACTTGATGCACGAAGAAACCGTGCCCGTGTGCAGCCCCACCTACCGCGACCGCCACAACATCAGCACCCCACAGGATCTGACCCGCGTGGTGCTGCTGCAGCAAAGCACCCGCCCCACACAGTGGGCCGAGTGGTTCGAGCTGGTTGGCGTGCCCACGGCCCTGGCCCTGCGCGGCCCGCAATCCGAACACTTCGCCATGATTGCGCAAGCGGCCGTGTCACACCTGGGTGCAGCACTTCTGCCGCGCTTTTTGATTGAGCAGGAGCTGGCGGCAGGGAGCCTGGTGGAGCTGTCGGACCAGGTGCTGACGAGCACCGATGCGTACTACCTCGTGTACCCCGAGGCGCGGGCGCAGACGCCACTGGTGAAGGCGTTCAGGGATTGGCTGGTGGTCGAGTGCGCGGTGCAGCCGGCGGGTTGAAGCGGCCTGCCTACCGCCAGTGCTAACAGCGGCGGATCAACGCCCCATGCGCGGGTTTCACAGTCCTCAGGTATTGCGGCGCGAGCGCAATCTGCCATCTCCGCGACATGGATGCGCTGCTCGCCCCGTAGGCTCGAACGGGGCGCACAGGCGCATCCTTACGCGGTTTCCGCGCAGTCGTGGCGATCCCAAGGCAAAGCCCTAAACCCATCGCATCTCTTCGCCAGCTCGTGTCATCTTGACGAGATCCGGCTAAGCGTCAGTGCTCATACGTGCCTCATCACGTAGCCCAGTGCGGTGTTCGCCAGCAATCCCACCAGCACCAGCCCACCAGCGACCACTGCGGCATGCAGGGCACTCAACGCCGTTCGCGCGCGAACCCAATGCCACTCGGCGACGAAAAACCACAGCAACGCCAGCAGTGCCACACCGACACCAACAGCGGCCAGTGGCTCGCCCGACAGTGCGAACGTGACGCTGAGCGACATCGCCATCGCGAACGGCGCTACTAGGTAACACTGCTCGTAAAACGGGTTGCGCAGGTTCACGCGGTGGATGGGCTGGCGAGTGTGGCGCATGTACCAGACGGCGCCTGCCAGCGACCAGATGCCGAAAGTCATGGTGCGGTACAGCAGAAAGTTTTGCTCGGACTTGAACAATTCGGCAGCCAGCGAGCCCATCTCCTGACTGGCCTGTTTGCGCAGGGCCAGATCCAGCCCATGGGCCACCAGCACGCACAGGATAAGCAGCAGCGGCGGGCTGATTGCGTCGCCGTAGCGGTCATCGCCCTCACGGATTTGCTCGGCCTGCACGTAAGCCACCATCTGGCGAGGGCGCAGCACGATGCGCCACAGGGTTTTGGGCAACAGGATCAGCCAGATCAGGGCTTCGTAAACAAAGTCTTCGAACGACTTGAGAAGTTTGAGAAAGTCCACAGAGGTTCCTTGCGGCGGAGGGCAGGTTCAACAGATCAGGCGGCACTTCGCTCCGAGGCCAGCGCAACGGCCATGATCGCCCAGTCGTTGGCAATGTGGGCAATGGTGCTGGCCCACAGGTTGCGCGTGTACAGAAACACCGCCGTCAGCACCAGGCGTGCCGTGCCGATGACCAACAATGCCTGACCGACATGCCACTGGTAAGTGGGCAGATGCAATGCACCAAACACCAGCGCCGTGGCGACCCAGGCCACCGCCAACGCCCAGCGGGCGGGCAGACCGGCACGGTGCAAGACGGCCACCGTAGCCAGCAGCGGCAGGATGGTGACCAGCTCTTCGCCCAGCAGTTGCACGGCCACCAGGGCAAACCGAGCAACCACTTGCGCCAAGGGCAAACTCGCAACCATGTCCACACTGGCGTTGGCGCTGAGGTTCGACATGCCCAGCACGTACACAGCAACCAGCGCAGGCAAGCCCATCACGAAGGGCACAGCAGCCAGCCCCAGGGCCAC